>JANYJH010000198.1 GCA_025361865.1 Phragmitibacter sp. | reverse complement strand
GGTGGCTACATGGTGGATGGCGATGTCGTGAAGATCAGCCACCTGGTCCGTCAAGCCGTCGAGCTCGGTGCCGACATCATCAAAGGTGATCCCACCGATGACGTGAGCCTTTATCATCAAGTCGTCGAAGTCGCCGGAGGCATCCCCGTTCTCGTTCGCGGTGGTGGACGTGTGAGCGATGAAGAAATCCTCAAGCGCACCCAAGGCCTCCTCGCTCAAGGCGCGGCGGGCATCGTCTATGGCCGCAACATCATCCAACATCCGAATCCGAAAGGCATCACCCGTGCCCTCATGGCGATGGTGCATGATGGGGCGAGTGTGGAAGACGCGCTGAAGATGATTTGAGCTGGCTGGCGACTTCCTGAGTCCGTTCGCTCGCCTGCCAGCGCCGCGAGGTAGTTACGCGAACTAGCGGATTAGATCTGCTTCGAGCTTGTCGGTGCCAGGCCGCACCTTTCATTGGGTTCCCGTTTATACTGCCGCGCATCAGGATTGGTGATTTTCATCAAGCGAGACATGCCGCCAGACCCGCGTGGCTTGGGCATCCTGCCTAAGAATGAGCTTCCCTTGGGCAAGATGCCCAAGCCACTTCAGAATCACAAAACTTGATGCCGCTTTTAAGTCAATGGAGAGAATCAGGGGAATCCGTTTGCTTTTTTCATTGGTTGCACGGACAGCCAGCCGTGTTTATCAACAAATTGGCAAACCCGTCGCAGAGGTTCATCTCTGAGCCACCCGTCTTACATCGCAGAGATGAAGGGAAGAGCCGTCACGCCGGAAGGAACACCGGGTCCCGTGTGGCACCGTATGCGCGGCCCGGCGTAGAGGCGGCTGCCAGGGTGGCAGAGGCCGCCACGGCTGGCCGGGAGGGCATTGCCAGTGGCAGTGGCTTCAATGGGACGGCGTGGGCCGCATTGCCAGCGTGGCAAAGGGGTCGGCGGCTGGCGCGGAGGGCATTGCCAGCGTGGCAGGCTCCGCTACGGCTGGCGCGGAGGGCCTTGCCTCACGGTCAGCCGGTAGATTTTCCGTCAATCCCTACACTGCCAGTCTGGCAGGCTCCGCTACGGCGGTCATCGCGCCAGTCCGGGGGCTCACCGCCGGTGTCCGCTCACCCCATCCCCACTCCAACCCAGAGGAACCGCTATGAAATCTGCTTATGGGGACTCTGCCCTGAGCTGGGGCGACCCGAATCTCCGCTGGGGTGATCCCAGCTATGTCCTAGAGCCGGGCGATCCTGGCTTTGTCCCACCTTCACCTTCACCCATCCATCCACCGAAGAAACACCGCAACTCTATGGCCTCTAATCCCACTCCTGATCCTCTTGGCGAACTCATCGCTTCCGGCGAAGACCTCTGCGACGGTCTGAACCAGCACGCCGCCGCGCTCGGCATCACGCACAATACCTTCGCGCTCAGCCGGGCGGACTTGGATGCGCTCATCGCCACGCAAGCGGCGCTGGTGGCCTCTCAGGGGAGGCAGCCCGCCGCTTATGCCGCCCTGCGCACGGCGGACAGCAATGGGAAGGGCTTCATCGCCGCTGCCATCAAGGTGCTCTCCATCTCCCTCGGCGATGCCTGGAGTGACGCCTGGCTGCCCACCGGCCTGCCGGATAACATCGTGGGCATTCCCTCCACGCAGGACGCGCGTTACGCTGCTGTGGGCGGATTGAAGGCTTACTTCACCGCGAACCCCGGCATGGAGGTCACCGCGACGAACATCACCGTCACCGCCGCAGCGGCGGATGCGCGCTACACCGCCATCACCGCCGCCCGCAAGGCCGTGAACAATGCCTTGAAGGACGCTAAGGAAAAGCTCCTCGCGCGGGACAGTGCCCGGGAGGCCTTCCGCAAGCGCTACCGGAACACGGTGGATGAGATCACCGCCCTGCCGCTGGAGGCGGAGGACCCGCGGTGGTATGACTTCGGCCTGAACCGCCCTGCGGACTCCGCGCAGCCTGGCCAGCCCGCCAACGTCCACGTCAGCGCCTTGGGCAACGGGCGCGTGCTCGTCCAGGTCGATGGGGCGCGCCGGGCGAACTCCTTCAACTACTACCGGCAGATCACCGGCGTAGATGCCGCGCCCGTGAAGCTGCTGAACACCCCCGGCACGCAGCAGACCATCGAGGGCCTGCCCGCTGGGGCCAGCGTGGCCTTCACCGTCACTGGCGTGAATGATGCCGGGGAAGGCCAGCCCAGTGAAGCGGTGGGCGTGGTCATCCTGTGAGGGCGCGGATGAGCCAGCGTGAGACAGGCTGCCAGGCTGTTCCGGCTGGCAGCGGGCTCACAGCGTAGGCCGGATGGGTTTGGCGGGACAGAAGCCCATTCTCACCCACGGTCTCCTTCGCCAAACTATCCGGCGGCCTGGATAAGCCTTAAAGACATCCAGATAAGACAAACGACAACAAACAACTATCAAATACAAACCTAATGAAACACTACCTCAGCACACTTCCCCTCACCGCCCTGCTCGGTGCCCTCCTCACCCTCAGTGCCCGCCCCACTCAGGCGGCCTCCACGCTCTATGTGGCCAATGGCCTCAACAACACCATTGAGCAGTTCACCTCCGCTGGTGTCGGCTCCGTCTTCGCCAGCAGCGGATTAAGCACCCCCTACGGGCTGACCTTTGACAGCGCGGGCAACCTCTACGCGGCCAACGCCGGCAACAACACGATTGAGATGTTCACCCCCGGCGGCGTCGCCTCCGTCTTCGCCAGCAGCGGATTGAACACCCCACGCGGTCTAGCCTTTGACAGCGCGGGCAACCTCTACGCGGCCAACACCGGCAACAACACGATTGAGAGGTTCACCCCCGGCGGTGTCGGCTCCGTCTTCGCCAACAGCGGCTTGAGCAGCCCCTTCGGTCTGGCCTTTGACAGCGCAGGCAATCTCTACGCGACCAACGCTGGCAACAGCACCATTGAGAAGTTCACCCCCGGCGGCGTCGCCTCCGTCTTCGCCAACACTAATTTGAGCGTCCCAACCGGCCTGGCCTTTGACAGCGCGGGCAATCTTTACGCGGCCAACTCTAGCAACAACTCGATTGTGAAGTTCACCCCCGGCGGTGTCGGCTCCATCTTCGCCAACAGCGGCTTGAGCAACACACGCGGCCTGGCCTTTGACAGCGCGGGCGATCTCTACGCGGCCAACTCTAGCGACAACACGATTGAGAAGTTCACCCCCGGCGGCGTCGCCTCCGTCTTCGCCAGCAGCGGCTTGAGCGCACCACAATTTATCGCCTTTGCCCCAGCCGCTGCGCCGGAGCCCTCCCGCGCGCTGCTGCTGATGGCCGGACTCGGAGCCACCGTGCTGCGCCGCCACCGGAGGCTGTAGAGACAAGGAGGGATGCCGTCTCGGCGTCCCATAACCCACCAAGCGACGCCGAGACGGCATCGCTCCTTGTGGCAGCTTGCATCACGTCCTTGACCTGAAGCGGTCTCCCACCTCCACTTCAGCCGCCTCTAACTCTTCCTCCTCTGCCGAAGTGAGTCATAAGCCAGAATCCCCAGCCATGGAACCGACGAAGTCTGTGCCCGCTCGTGGTCTTCGCACCAAGGCCCGGCGCAGGAGACTGGCAGGCCGGCTGACCGTGGCGGCACTCCTCGTCACTGTGATCGGGACGACAGCGTGGACGCTCCTTCACCGCGTCAGTAACGGATCACCAGATATAGAGTCTCCGAATACCTTGCCGGCCAAACCTTCCGTGGCGATCATTCCGCCACAGGACGGCGTGAAGGCGACGGACACTTCAGCACCTGAGCCGGGCACTGCTGCTCCGGCACCAGTGCCAGTGGCAGGTTTCTTTGACGTCATCCACCCTGAGAATGAGGAGGCGGAGAAGGCTGCGGCGTTGCTCGTGCTTGAGCATTTCAGGTCGGCAACGACTTGGCCGGAGAAGGCCCGGTTCGTGCGCCAGACTGAGCGCGTGCGTCCGCTGATGGAAACCTTTTATGAGAAGCGCCACGGCACTGAACCAGCCACGGACGGGCAGCGCGTGGGCCTCTTCGTGCATGGGAAGGGTGCGCCCGTGCTGCATGTGGCCTTTGCTGACAAGAAGGGTAGCCAGCCCTCCTACGCAGACTTGGTGCGTGAACCGGATGGAGCCTATCTGCTGGACTGGGAGTCGTTTGTCGCTGCCGGAGAAATGGACTGGGAAGACTTCATAAAGACGCGCCCGACCCAGCCGCAGCTCCTGCGCTGTGTGCTGTCAGTGACTGATTACTTTAATTACGAGTTCACGGACAAGGGCCGCTACGTGAGCCTCTGGCTGCAAAGCGACGACGGTGAGCGTTCCCTTTATGCGTTCTGCGAACGGAACTCGGCGCTCGCCACGAAGGTGGGGGAGCATTTGAAAACGGCCCGCGCTGGAGCTGACCGTGTGACGGTGCGCGTGGCCTTCCCAGAGAAGGCGCAGTCTGACAACTGTGTGCGCCTTGTCGAACTGGTGGCGGACCGCTGGACGCTGCCGGAGTGAGGCGAGGCCTTCGACAGAGGCGCGTTTTGCGAGTTCTCCCGCACGCTGCTGCTGATGGCCGGGCTGGGTGCCACCGGGCTGCGCCGCCGCCGGAGGCTGTAGAGGCAACCCTGGGAGCGCCGGTATCCCTACCGGCCATTAAAACATCCCCTGGGAGCGCCGGTATCCTTACCGGCCATTAAAAAGCACCGCCGCTGCGCGGCGCAAAGGATGCAGCCGACAGGGATGTCGGCGCTCCCAGGGTAATATCCCGCAGGGCGCTCCCAGCCACTTCATCCAGGGCGATGAGCGAATCAATCACGGTGCGGTAACTGGTCATCGGATGGCATTGATCCCGGCGGAACGGCAGCGCGCAGAACTCCCGATTGAGCGCCTCGCGGAACACGCCGCAGGCCAAGAAACGTTGAAGGTGAATGAGCGCCTCGCACCGCGCATTGCGAAGCTCTTCATCTCCTTCAGCATCTTCTCTTTCAAAGCGGACAAGCCTTCTGTGATCCCCAGCTCCACGGAAGATACAGAGGGCTTTGTCGCAGTTGATGCCGTGCAGTTAGTGCTCGCAAAAATGAACTGTGGCATCGAATCATCTATCCTTCTAATCCCCTAGTCCGCTCGGATCGGATTCTTTGGCTGCAACCTTGCCTTCAGATTCAACGTTGAGTCATCATCCACCCCTTATGAACCGCCCCTTCATCTTTCTCATCGCGTGCGTCTTCGGATGCTGCCTGTTCAGTTGCTCAGCCAATTTTAACCAGCAATGGAAACAAGCCGTCGCGACTAAGCCCGCTGCGGACATCACCGGGCCTTGGCTCGGTTACTGGCACAGTGATGCGAATGCTCATCAGGGTGAGTTGCGCAGCATCGTCACGGTGCT
>JANYJH010000163.1 GCA_025361865.1 Phragmitibacter sp. | reverse complement strand
TATCAAACGAAGCTGTTAAGTGGTGATTGCAATAGATTCGCCCATGTCTCACTACACCTTTGATCGCCAAGAGCACGTCTATCGGAATGATGCTTTCGCAGAATTGGTAAAGGATGGAGTCCGCTTTTTCAATGGCACACCTGCACAGCCATTACCACCTGATGAGCGTTTTGTGGGCACTGGAGTCTATGCGATTTATTACACAGGAAAGTCGAAACTGTATAGCAAGTATGCAGCACTGAACCGACTGGCTTATTCCTTTCCAATCTACGTTGGCAAAGCCGTGCCGAAAGGGTGGAGACAGGCGCGCACATCACACACTGCTGAAAATCAATCCCATGAACTGCATCACCGTTTGTGTGAGCACCGAAACAGTATTGCCCACGCATCCAACCTGAAAGCTGCTGATTTCATGTGCCGTTTCGTGATTTTTGAAGGTGATGGATCAGACATGATCAGCACGGTCGAAGCCGCACTGATTAAACTCACCCGTCCACTTTGGAATGTTGCGATAGATGGCTTCGGCAACCATGATCCCGGTAAAGGCAGATATGAGCAGGCCTGCTCAGATTGGGATGTTATCCATCCAGGCAGGCCGTGGGCGGTGAAATGTCTTGGTATTCCAGCCCCGCAGGCGAAGATCATTGCAGAAATAAACTCTCATCTAGCAGCCTTGGGCTGACGTGATCTTTCATGAAATCACTAGAGATATTCTCAGGTGCAGGTGGTCTGGCGAAGGGGCTGGATCTGGCAGGATTCGATCATGCTGGATTTGTTGAATGGAACAAGGATGCGTGCGCTTCATTGAGAGTCAATTTCGCCTCTGAAAAAGTCTTTTGTGGGGACATTGGAGACTACGACTTTAGCAGCTTGGACAAAGTAGATATGGTTGCCGGTGGCCCACCCTGTCAGCCTTTCTCGCTAGGTGGCAAGCACCAGGCTGATCTGGATCAAAGGGATATGTTTCCTTATGCGATCAAATCCATTGAAACGCTTCAACCGAAGCTCTTTATTTTTGAGAATGTAAAAGGGCTGCTTCGTGAATCCTTCGCGGACTATTTTTCCTATATCCTTCTCCGCCTTAGCCATCCATGCCACACTGCGACACTGGGCGTGGATTGGCGCAGGCATTTACATGGACTGCTCAAGTTGGATGATGGCGAGCAGGTGAAGTATCATGTTTCTTATCGGCTACTGAATGCAGCGGACTATGGTGTCCCCCAAAGTCGTGAGCGTGTCGTCATCGTTGGTGTTCGTGATGATATGGATCAGGCTTGGCGTTTCCCCAAAGCAACCCACACTGAGGAGCGCTTGCTCTACGATCAGTATGTGACAGGCGACTATTGGGATCGCCATCGTGTGGCCAAGAAAGAGAGGCCAGCACTGAGTTCATCGGCCAGTGAGCGCATCTCGACTATTAAAAGCGACTACATCCTCTTTGCTCCTGAAGGTCAGCCTTGGCAGACTGTGCGTGACGTCCTGTGCGATGTGCCTGATCCGCGTTCTCAACACGGCATCACTGATCATATCTTCCGTGATGGTGCTCGCAGCTATGCAGGGCACACGGGCAGTAGTTACGACCTTCCAGCAAAGACGATCAAAGCTGGAGGACATGGCGTTCCAGGTGGGGAAAACATGATCCGCTACCCTGACGGGAGCATTCGTTATTTCACAGTCTTCGAGGCAAAGCGCATACAAACTTTCCCTGATGATTATGTGATCACGGGCTCGTGGGGTGAGGCATTGCGGCAGATTGGCAATGCCGTTCCGGTGAGACTGGCTGAGCATTTGGGCAGAGCAGCTTTCAAGCTCTTATCACAGGAAATGAAACTCAATGCGGCATTGTCCGTCGCTGCCTGATTTCAGAGCGTAATATCGGTCAATGCACGGGCGCATTATCGTAAACAATCACGCGATCAAAGAACGGCTTGCAGGTGTTGATAAAACGCATGTGATGCTCGCAGTCTTTTTGATAATGCTCATGATCTTCCATGTTCTTGAAGTGTAGCATCAGGGAGTAATCAAAGGAGTGATCCGTGACGGGGCGGTCCTCCGTGGGGGCGGGCTTGCCGACGAAGCCGTGAACGAGGTAGGGGATGGTCTTTATCCGGATGAGTTCACTCTCAAACGTGGAGCGTTGCTCGGCGGTGAGATCTTTTTTGAGCCAGAAGTAAACGTTGTGAAACATGGATTTGAGGTTGGGAGATGAGTGAGGGGAACGCTGTGATTAAGGTGACTTTTTCACGGCGTTCTTGAGGGCATTGATGAAAGCATCGGGGCCGCCTTCTAGGAAGGGGCTTTCCCAGAGCTTCTTCCCCTCGCTATCGAGGAGGATGAGGGTGGGGAAGCCTTTCACGGCGAACTTTGCCTTCAGCTTCGCGTTCTGTTCCTTGATTTTTTCTGACTGAGGCTTGCCGTGCGGGAAGTCCACTTTGACGAGCACCAGATTCAGCTTCGCGTAATCTTGGAATTTAGGTTGGTCGAAAAGCTCTTTTTGTAGCTTGATACATAGCGCGCACCAGTCTGATCCGGTGAAGTCGAGCAAGACCATCTTACCCTCGGTTTTGGCGGTCTCCAATGCGGCTTTAGAATCATCCGTCCATCCTGGAGGACACTCCCCTAAGGCAGAGTTCAGTGCGAAAGCGAATACGGCGAGCGCATAAAGAAGAAGGGAAGCTTTCATGGCGGGCAGCCATTCTGGGTGGTGCAGAGCGGCTAATCTTACCTTGAGTATAACAGATGTTGGCCCTGCGGCAATGACTAAGGCGGCTCAGGCGTGCGGCGCAAAGGTCACGTCCTTGCACGCGGGCTTGCCCTTGGGATTCGCACAACGCCACACGGCAGTCAGCATCTCGCTCAGCAGGGACTCTTGCGGTCCTTGGATGATCCGAGTCTGACCGTGCAAGGTGGCACCGGGTCTGACCAAAACCGAACGCGCCGCCACGGAACCATGAAATGCCGCGCCGGGATTCAGGATCAATGTTCCTTCACAAACGAAATCACCCACAGCGACTCCGTGAACGATGATGTCCTGCGCTCGCACTTCATGCAAGAAATGCACTTCGCAGTTGCGATGCACCTCAATCATCCTCGCCATGACCGCTTCGGCAATGATGTCATTCGCACGATAGCTGAGGTCGGGAAGTTTGCCGATGTGACCACTCAGAGTAGCCGTCTCATACTGCGTCTCCATGCGGTGCAGACAGACGGGGCACGATGGCGTGGCGGCGTCTCCCGCCGTGCCGATGTCAAAGAAGTAATCGCTGTGTTCCGCAGGCAGCGCATTAAGCCTTGAGGCCAATACCAGCGCGTCCACGGGCTCGATGCTACACTGTGAGGCGCTGTGCATGGCGGAGGCCGTGAAGCCACCCGGAGCGATGAAGATGCCGCGTGAACGACGACTCTCCCGCAGGTCATCCGCGAACTCCGTCACACAATCCGCCGTCGCCATCCACTGATTCCAGCGCACCAGTCTGACCACGGCGCGATGAGCCTTCGCGCCCGTGCCCTGGGAGATTTCAAATTCGGTGAGCCCATCCGGCCTGACCCGCGTGGCCCCCAGTTGAAAGCCTGCGGAAGCAGACATGGCGCGCGCGAGTTCCACCAGCCGTTTCCAATCCAAGCTGGCCAACAACTCCGCCGACCACTTTTCAGAAGCGTAATCTCCAAGGGATGAATCCAAGCCCGTGCCGCTTTGGGTGGCTGAGGTTTGGATGGGTTTCATGCTTATCAAAGATAGTTCAGCCAAGTTAATAGCCTCAAGACACGGCTTGTCCATGATGAACCCGCGCCAGTCGCCATTCCCCGCTTGCCCTTGCCGCATTCACGCCCATCTTTCGCACTCATCATGTCCGCCAAAGCCCCCGCAGAGACCCACGCGCAGTTCCTCAGATTCGCTACGCCAGAGCAACCTTTCACGTTTGCTTCGGGAGATACGATGGATGATCTCACACTGGCCTTTGAGACCTATGGCAAGCTGAACGCGGACAAGAGCAATGCCATCCTGCTTTTCCATGCGCTCTCGGGAAGCCAGC
>JANYJH010000144.1 GCA_025361865.1 Phragmitibacter sp. | reverse complement strand
CGCAGCCTGGATGGCGGGAAGACTTGGAAAAACGAAACGAATCTCCCTTTTCATGAGATCGGCAAGGAGCCGAAACCCGCGCCGCTGACGGCAGCACTGGACTTCACGGCACCTGACTTCACCTTGATGAACCGCTTCGGTGGACTGCATGAAGGCCCCTCATGGTTCTACACTTCTAACGATCGTTGCCACCACTGGAGCGGTCCGTTCTCGTTCACTGTGGAAGGCATCGACAAGGTTTGCACACGCACGGATCTCATCGTGCTCGGTAAGCAGGATTGCCTGATGTTCGGCAGTGCCGCGAAGCTCAGCGATGGCAAGGAAGGTCGCACGTTCTGCGCTCGCACCACCGATGGCGGCCTGCATTGGAAGCTCGTCTCCCTGATTGGCCCCGAGCCTGCGGAAGGCTATGCGATCATGCCGTCCACCGTGCGGCTCGCAAGCGGCGCACTCATTACTACGATCCGTCAAGGCGGGGCCAAGCTCAACACCATCGCCGCATGGCGCAGCGATGATCTCGGTGAGCACTGGACCTCCCTCGGCGAGGTCACGCCGGACATCGGCAGCAATCCCCCCGCGCTCGTGCTGTTGAAGGACGGTCGCCTATGCCTGAGCTACGGCGTGCGTCGTAAACCCTTCGGTGCCCGCGCTAGAATCAGCAGCGATGAAGGCCACACTTGGGGCCCCGAGATCATGCTGCGCGATGATGGCCTGACTGGCGATCTCGGTTACCCACGTAGCCTCGCACGCCCTGACGGCAAGGTCTTCACTCTCTATTATTTCAACGGCCCTCGTGATGAAGACCGGACCATTCAGGGGACGTTCTTCACGACGCCTAATTGATCCACCTTACGATCAAACGAAAATGTAACGAATGACTCCGTTATGATATCATTTCCGCCACTAAAAAGCATTTATCTTTACCTCACGATCCAATGGCCGATCTAAAGAAACGAATAAAACCACCCGCGTTGCGTCTGCTTCACTGGACGGAGTTGGTTCGTCCAAAGGAAGGCAACGATCCTTTGGGGCTTGCCCTTCGCGTTGGCGCTCGGTTAGCAGGACAATTGCTTTATTGCATAACATCCATCACCCCTAGGGCACGATACTACAGTTTCTTGCCTTGGTGTGTGAGAGAATATCGTGAAAAGGAGCGCGGTTTAGATAACGATCTTGGGCTTCTCGAGGCAGTGCGACGCCGGGAAAAAGCGCTTGTTCTGGGATGTGTGCTTCATCACGATGGCATGCCGTGCGAGGGCGGTGGACTTATCGGTTCGAATAGAGTGAAGAACTGGCACGCTGAAGGCATTCCATCACGGCCGGACTATGTTAACAGGCTCTTCTCGAAGAATCCCGCGCTCGGACAGTATCTCGGCTCCCTGATCAATCTGCGGGTATTCAAGCCGACTTTAGAAGAACTAAACGACGATGGTTTTGATGAGCTGGACGAGGCGGATGAAGAAGGGCGAGTGGTCACCATCGACAATCTGGAGCTTGATAAGCTGGGCGAGTCCCTGGCTTCTTACTACGATACTTGCGTAGCACCACTTAGCTTGTCGAATCAACTCGCGAAGCCAAAAGCAATACTGAATCGAGATGAGCTGACCGCGTGGGGACGCTCAGGTGGGTTCTGCGAATTGAGAGAGATCCAGGCTAATGACCGGGAAGCCCTATGTGAATTGTTCTTCGATTCGCTTGGCTCGGATTATCTTCCTGAACATCGTTCGGAGGCTCATGCATTTAGGGCTTCGTCGCTTCTCTTGCTACTCGAAATGGCTAAACAGTTTTCAAACGGTGACATTAAGGAGCATGGGTTCTTGATCGTTGCTGAATCGTTTCATGAGGCCACTTATTTTGATTGTATTTTCTTCTGGGCTGAAGCTGATTTAAATGAAGAGGCAGTGATTCTTCCAGTTTTGTGGCCGCCGAAGTTGAGGGATGTTATGATGCGTTGGCGGATGTTTCATTTTCATCAGATCACGCGTTTTGCACTCGAAGCTTTGCTGGGAGTGATCGTGGCCAAAGTTAGAGATGCCGAGTTGAGCGGACTTCCAATAAATGAGTTAGTTCGGCGCATGGCCTTGCCAGGAGTAGGGCGCCCTATGAACACGCGGCTCGGCCTGCTAAAAGAAGTGCATCTATGGTCAATGCCTGTGCGTGAGATCTGGAAGCGTGCAGGCTTTGATGATGACGCAACGACGGTGGAGGGGTCAAAGGCATTTGATGCGACCATCGGACCAGCGCATCGGCTCAGTGAATCTCGTCTTGAATTTGCTTGGCGCGATCATGTTAACGCGGAAACCGGTGGGATTGCCGCGATCCTCATGCTGCTCAGTTCATTGGCCCGCTTCCGCCAGTGGGAAGATTCAGACTGGGGATGTTGGCTGTCGAAGGCGACTAGGGACGACTATTTGGATGTCAGCCCGCTCGTGATAAGTAAGCGATTGGCTGAACGATTTGGCTCCTGGCCGGACACGACGTTGGGCGATGTGACGGAGTTTGTTCTCCGACGTTTCGTGATCGACCAACATGAGGCGATGGCCTACACAAAAAGCGATGACGGTTCGCGCGCTTTCTTTTGGAATGATGGGGCGAGATTGCACTCGAGAGGCTCTGGCACATGGGATGTGAACGTTGGCAATGCACGTCTAGGGTCGGCGGTAAGCATCCTGACCGACTTGGGATGCCTAGAGAAGCAAGAGAGCGGTTGCCATGTGCCAACTTTCGACGGATTGAAATGGCTGGAGAAGGGGCTGTCTGAAAGACCCTTACCATGAAGACCACATCTTTCCCCGATTTGCTTGACGGCCACACCGATGTTGAACTGGCGCTGCTGACTACTTTCGCATTCGATCCGTTGTTCTTTGAGGAATGTCTGCTGCGAAAGAAGGGCCTTGCTGGGGCTCGGCGCATCGCTGTGCTTGCCGATGAACGGGAGCTGAACAAGGCAACAGGCTCGTCGCAGCGCTCGCCACGCGCCTACAATCACCGTTATCTGGTCGCGCCCATGAGCGTGAGGGGACGCGGAGTATTTCATCCGAAAATAGGCTTGCTGCTCGGCAACTCCAGAGCGGTGCTTATCTGCGGCAGCGCGAATATCACCCAGGCCGGCTGCACGCATAATCTGGAACTCGTCAATGTCATAAGCATTGATCTCAGTGAAAATGGTCTGGTGAAAGTCGCTGAAGGTCATCTTGGAATGATTTCCCAGGCACTCATGTTTTTCCGTGATTGTGTGGCTACGCTGCCTGCGGCCTTGCAAGCGATTCTGACCGAGTGGCTTGATGACTTGGCCGAGATGCTTCCGTGGTGGAGAATGATAAATGGCAGGATAGCCGGTCCCGAGATTCGATTGGAACATACTTTGAAGAAGGGGTTGTGGCCCGTGATCACGGACTGGCTGGGGAGTAAACCTGCTGACGAGGTCACGGTGCTGTCTCCGTTTTATGACTGGGACTTGTCCCTTGTCCGGCGTGTTCGCGAAGCATGGCCGAAATGCCGCTTGCGTATCATCGCCCAGCAACAGACAAGCCTACTGCCCACGCAATTGCTGACGAAGGCTCTTGCAGTTCAACTCCATGAACTTATTGGTGGAATGGGACGGCGATTGCATGCCAAACTGTGTGTCGTCCAACAGGGTGAGCGCGCATTGATTATCGCGGGCAGTGCAAACTTCACCCGCGCGGCCTTTGATGGCAATAATGTGGAAGCGTGTCTAATATGGGAGGGAGTGCCAGAGGATTGTGAGAAGTTGTTTGGCAAGGGCTTGTCCATCAGGCCAATCGCAGCGGAAAATTTTGAGTCTGGTGACGAATCATCCCCCGAAGATTCTACAGAGCCACATCAAGAAGTGCCTCTACGCATCCACTCTGCCATCTTGGATAACGATGGCGTATTACGGATTGATTTCGCGCCTCTGGCCGGACAGCAAGCGCCAGTGCTGGCGGATGTGTTCGCTCCGGCAAACAAGAACGGGCATGAACCACTCGCCAGCATGCGTCTGCGCGTAGGCAGCGATGGCAGGGCGGAGGCTCAATGGTCTGAGCGCATTGATATGGGGAGCGGAAGCGCGCTGCAAATCCGGCTGCGATGCGGTGACAGCTTAGGAGCGCTCGCCTGGCTGGTGCAGGAGTCTACGTTGACACGGCACACCGGCGGTGATGATGTGGTTTCGGCCAGAGAAACCGTGCTACAAGAGACAGGTCGAGGACTTGCTGAGCACTTGGATGAACTCGGAGCGACCCAAGGGTTTGCCTCAGTGATCGCCTACTTGGAGAGACTGAACATTCGTTTTCACGAAGTTCGTGAGACGCACCTTGCTTCTCGATCATTCACCGTGAAACCACATGATCCATTTCAGCACGACGAAGTCGCTGAATGGTTGAAGCCTGAAATGATGAACAATGATTCTCGTGAGAAATTGAGTGCAGCACTGCTCGATTTTGTGTCTCGGCATGAGAAGAAGATTGTAAGGAGACACGCACGATATCCATCACTTGCCGGAGTGAAAAACTTGCTGGATGTGGTGCGCACCTGTGTGAAGTTGCTTTACGTTTACTGGGAGCGTGACGTCTTGCTAGAAGCGTTCGTGATTCAGCATAGCGTTCGCATTCTTCAGTTTCTTGGCAAAGGCATCAAAAGCGAAGACGAGGTGGTGGTGGTGGATGGATTCCTCGCAGGCTTAGTGGACACTTTTGAAGGTGATCTGAAACTCGCGCGCGAATCACTGAGCGAGCAGGGCTTCTTTTCCACCGCGTGGGCATTGTTGCTGATCGCTGGGCGGGTGAGGCTTGATCTGGTAAGATCATCGGAGGCTCCGCCTTACCCGTTAGAGACTGTCCGGGAACCTTTACTCGACGCATTCAATCTTCTGAAAGCGAAACCACCCACACCGGATGAACTGGCCAACGCCCTGAATGATTTTGAACTACTCAGCGAGGATCAAGTCCTTGCATGGGCCACCAGTATCTAAAGCACAGGAAATTACTATCTAAAAACGGATTTCTATTCATTACTTCAACGGCTTGCGTGACGAAGACTGAACATTCAGTGAACGTTCTTTACGCCACAGCGATTATGTATAAAACTGCATTTGCGGAACCTTGGTGGGCTGCGATGCGCGTAATCCAATCTCAATCTGATGATCCTACCACGTCCCTTCCTCAATCTGATCACGCTTGGTGTTCTCTTCATCTCCAATGCCGCATTGGCGGCTGATGAAGCTCCCTCATTGCTCTCCAATGGCACGTTTGAAACCGACAGCAAAAGCGCTGGCTGGCCGGATGAATGGTCGCATCCAGAGGGGGGCACTTGGGAGAAGGAAGGGGACGTGCGCTTCATTCGTCTGCGTTCTGCCAAGCCGGGCGATACCTTGATGGTTTATCGTTTATTGAATCTACCATCGCCTCCTCCGCCGGCTTTGGAGATTCGTCTTCGGGTGCGTTACTCTGACATCAAGCGCGGGAAGAATGCTTGGTTTGATGGTCGGGTCATGAGTCATTTCAAAAACGCAGACGGCAAGGTGTTGAAGCCTGAACCTTCAGCGCCTGCGTTTACGGGAACTTCCAAGGGCTGGGTGGACAAGAGCTACCTCGTGAAAGTGCCTGCCAGTGCTCGTTCGCTGGAACTGATGCCTGCGTTGTTCCAGGCGGAATCGGGAACATTGGACCTCGCGCGATTGGAGGTTTTTCCGGCCACAGCAGATCAGTTACCCAAGCCCGAACCGGTCGTTTCCTCAGCGACTCTGACGTTAACAAATCCCGCATCTTTGCCGCCGGAACTGCATGTGGTCGGCACGGAACTTCACACGAAAGATGACAAGCCGGTGTGGCTGCAAGGTCTCTGCATCGACAGCCTTGAGTGGTCGGCGGGCGGTGAGAAAATAGGGCAGTCCGTGCCAGTGGCGATTGACCAGTGGAAGTCCAATGTGATCCGGCTCCCCGTTCGCGAGCATTTCTGGTTCGGTCGCGGACCGTGGCAAAAGAAGGGCGAGGGCGGCATGGCTTATCGGAAGTTGGTGGATGATGCGATTGAAGCTGCGGCCTCACGCGGTGCTTACGTGGCGCTTGATCTGCATCGCTTCGGCGCGCCGATGGCGAAGGATCTGGAGTTCTGGAAGGACGCCGCCATCCGATACAAAAACCATCCCGCAGTGTTGTTTGAGCTGTTCAATGAAACGCACAGCATCTCCTGGAAAATCTGGCGTGATGGCGGCTCGCTAAAAAGTCCGGCCAATAAAAACACGGATGTGAATGTGGCCGAGAACAGTGAAGAAGATGAGGGGGATGTCTCCACGGGCATGCAGGCTTTGTTGGATGCGATCCGAGCGACGGGATCGCGGAACATCGTCATCGCAGGCGGCCTAGACTGGGGCTATGATCTCTCGGGTGTCGTGAAGGACTACGCCTTGCAGGAGCGAGAGGGCGGCGATGGCATCGTCTATTCTTCCCACATCTATCCGTGGAAAAAGGACTGGCAGGGCAAGACGTTGGACGCGGCTGCGAAGTATCCGGTCTTCATCGGTGAAGTGGGCTGTCCGCCGGACTGGAAGAGCTTCTCCTTCATTCCTGAGAGCGGCCGCACTGAAGACCTGAGTAAGCCCGACTGGGCCACGGACATGATCGGCCTGATTCAGAAGCACAAGCTCAACTGGACGGGTTTCGCCTTTCATCCGAAGACCGGCCCGATGGTCATTCAAGACTGGGATTACACGCCGACTCCTTATTGGGGCGCCTTTGTCAAAGAGGCGCTGGCGGGCAAAATCTATGACATGAAGAAGATGCGATGAGCGACGTTCTGTCATCTCCATTTCCATGAATCGCCTGCTTACTTTGATCCTTTGCGGAAGCCTCTGGGCGCACGCTTCCCATGGCCATGCGGCTGATCCTCTCAGTGTTAATCATGTCCGTTTTATGCCTGCGCCAGAGCGTGAGCAGATGATGATCGGTGGTAAGTTCAGCGGATCGAATGTGTCATCGAGCGAAGGCTTCAAGATGATCGCAGAAATCAAGACCGCACCGAAACCGGGTGAGTGGATCGAGCTTAAATTCGACAACGCCACGCCGTATCGCTGGGTCCGCTACGAGGCTCCCGCAGGCTCGCGGGGGAACATCGCAGAACTGGAATTCTACTCGGGCGATAAGAAGCTGCGTGGCGCGGGCTTCGGCACAGCGGGCGCTTTGAAACCGGGTGGGCATTGGAAAACGGTGTTCGATGGAAAGCCCGAGACTTGGTTCAATTCCAATCAAGTGGACGGCCAATATGTTGGACTCGATCTGGAAGATCAGGCCTCGACACCGCGACCCGCCATCATCCCGGGCGGTGGTGATTTTGACAAACCGCAGCTCGTCACGATGAAGAGCCTGCTGCCCGGCACGGTGATACGTTACACGCTTGATGGCACGACGCCCGGGCCGAACAGCGGTCAACGCTACAGCGAGCCGTTTACCCTTGATAAGAACGCGACGCTCGTAGCGGTGGCTTTCAAAGACGGCCTCGCGCCCAGCCCACCGAGCCTCTCTACGCTTTGGATCGGTAAGCCTTGGCACGCGCCGATGAATTCGTTTCATGTGGGCAATAGCCTCACGGGCAATGCGAGTCGCTTCAAAACTTTCATCCGCACGGCGGGTGGTCGCGATGACTTCCCCGCGTATCTGATTGGCGGATCGTTGACCGTGAAGTTGTGGAATGAATCGCAAGGAGCGGATAAGGCGCGCTGGGATGAAACCTATGCGAAGGCCGTGCATCCGCTGGATTACTTCACGCTGCAACCGCGCGACTTCAATGTCGCCGAAGAGACCGACCATGCGACGCGCTTCATTAAGCTCGTGCGCGAGAAGTCGCCGAACGTCCAGCCATGGCTCTATGCGGAGTGGGTGGAGATGGATCGTCAGCGACCCACGGATAAAGGCCTCGTGTCGAGTTATCAGATGAAGAAGACCTTCCCCGCGCTGACGTGGCAGGAATCCATGAGCGCGATGTTGCTCTATAATGAAGAGGTGCAGCACCAGATTACGGCGCAGTATCATGAAGGCAAACCGGTGCGTATCATTCCCACCGCGCTCGCTCTTGGCTGGGCGCGTAACCTGATGGATCAAGGCCGATTCCCCGGTGTTAAGCCCGGTGAGGCGAACTTCTACGCGACGCTTTTTGAAGATCAGGTGCATGTGAATCTTGCAGGTTGTTATCTCGTGGCCTGCACTTGGTATGCCGCGTTGTATCGTGAATCACCGGAAGATAAGCTGCTGCCCATTGGCACGGCGTTGACCGCAGAACAGGCTCGTGTCCTGCAGCGTCTCGCGTGGGACATCATCAAGAACTACCCTGACTGCGATCTCTACGAAACAGGCACGGAACCGTGCGGGACGCCCAGAGTGATCAGCGATGGCCATTCTATGACGCTCTCTTCAACAACACCCGATGCGTGGTTTCGCTACACGCTCGACGGCACCGTGCCGACGCGCACGAACGGCTATGTCTATTGCGGTGTCATCAGCGTGCAGCCCGGCATTCAGGTGAAGGCCATCGCTTATAAGAGCGGCAAGGCGGACAGTGCTGTCGCGGAGATGTCAGGCTTCTAAGCGTATGAAAAGATGGCACGTCTGTGGATTGATTTTGATAGGAGCTTCATCGCTTTTGCGGGCGGCTGAACCAGGGCCGAAGAAGGAAGTCTGGATGATGCCGCCGGGCGAGCCGAACGCACGCTGCCTGCGTGAGCTTTTCACCCAGCCGGAACAGTGGGCGGAGACGCGCTCGCTCGTTACGGTGCTGGGTTGCACGGCCAATCAGTTAACCAAGAACTTCACCGATGACGAGCTGCGTGTGTGGCTGCCGCAGATCGAGAAATGGGGGATCAAGCTCGGCCTTGAAGTCGGTGCCGTGAAGGAGTGGGGAACGACGGGCCAGAAGGTCTTTGATGTTCAGCGCCGCGAGTGGGACCGGCTCCAATCGCTCGGTGGAAAGATCACAGCCATCGCGATGGACGAGCCCTTGTGCTGCGTGCGCAAGAGCCTCAAAAAAGACGACGCTTATGCAGTTGAAGAAACGGCCAACTTCATCGCTCTGGTGCGCAAGAATTATCCTGACATCCGCATCGGCGACATCGAACCGTATCCGTTTTTCCAACGTGAGGAGCTGGTGTCTTTCATTGATGCCCTGGAAGCCAAGCTCAAGCAGATGGGCGTGCGCGGACTGGACTTCTTTCGGCTGGATGTGGACTGGAATCATTTCACGAATGGCAACCGATTGTATCCCGGTAATTGGCCTGATGTGAAGAAGCTGGAACTGGCCTGCCGTCAGCGAAAGCTGCCCTTCAGCCTCATCTATTGGGCGGCGGATTATGGCCGTATGAAACAGCTCAATCTTGCCGATGACTCGACTTGGTATGTCGGCGTGATGCGGCAGGGCTATGATTACACGACCGTCGGCGGAGCACCGGATGAGTATGTCATCGAGAGCTGGGTGGGCGCTCCGAGCAAGGCGGTGCCGGAGACGACGGACTGGACCTTTGCGCGTTCCGTGCACGATTTCTGCCAGCGATTCGTAAAGCCCAAATGAAGCGATCCATTTAATTGAATATGAAATTACATAAAAATAACTACTCATCGGCTTCAAGGCGACTCCGGCCATTCATCGCCGTTCTGTGTGCTGGCATCATCAGCGGTCACGCCTTGGCGGAGGACTGGGGCTCTTACTCCATCGCGCCGGTCAGCGCGCCAGCCATGGTCTTGGAAGCTGCGGGAGCGGGAACGGAGGAGGGGACAGGCATCTCCATAGGGAAGCCCGCTGGATCAGCGAACCAGAAGTGGATCATCGTGCCGAAGGGCGGCGATTTGTTTTGGATCATGCCTTCGTCCAATCCCATGCTGACGCTCACGGTGGCCAAGGGCGAAGCGAAGAACGGCGCGGCCATCGTGCTGGAGAGCGACAACGGCCAGCCTTCGCAACTTTGGGCGCTCACGAAGCAAGACAATGGCAGCTATACCCTCACGCCGAAACACGCGCCCGGCATGGGCTTGGATGATCAAGGCGGCAAGCAGGCTCCCGGCTCGAAGATTGATCTGTGGCAGAACTCAGGCAAGGACCAGCATCTGCAATGGATGATCAAACCTCTCGCAGGCAGTAGCGTTCCCGCTGCCACGGCGGAAGCGGAGACCACGAAGTATGAGCCGCCGATCATCAAGCCGGAGGACGTGCTGCCCGGCACCACGAAGCAGTTCACCTTCACACAAAGTCAGGTCTTCCCCGGCACCGTGCGTGATGTGACGGTCTTCATTCCGGCGCAATACGACGGCTCCAAACCGGCCTGCGTTTATGTCAAAACGGACGGCTACAATCCTCGTGAGAAGACCCTGATGGAGACGTTGATCGCCACCAAGGAAATGCCGATGACCATCGGCGTATTCGTCAAGCCGGGCTCGCTGCCATCGCCCATTAAAGGGGCCATGGACCGGAGGAATCGCTGCTTTGAATATGACGGCATCACCGATGATAACGTGCGCTTCCTCACCGAAGAACTGCTGCCCTTCATCGCCAAGGAGTTTGATTTAAAGCTCTCGACCGATGGGAATGATCGCTGCATTTCCGGCGGAAGCAGCGGTGCCATCGCAGCCTTCACAGCGGCTTGGCATCGGCCTGAAGCGTTCAGTCGCGTGTATGCAGCTAGCGGCAGTTGGGTGGCCTTTCGCGGTGGGCATGAGTTCCCCACCATGGTCCGCAAGTTTGAAGCGAAGCCGATTCGCGCTTATCTCACGACGGCCACGCACGACATGGAGAACGCCGCTGGCGACTGGTTCCTGCTTGATCAGGAAATGGACAAAGCGCTGAAGTTCTCCGGTTATGATTATCAGTTCCGCATCATTGATGGCCGACACGTGGCGGGCTACGGCGAGAACTATCAGGAGGCGATGGCGTTCCTTTGGAAAGGCTGGCCAGAGCGCATCAAGGCGGGCCCCAGCGCGCCGCGTGCGCGTGATTTCCTGGTCCCTGATGAATCCTGGCAACTGGTCGCCGAAGGCTTCAAGAGCACGCGCGGGCCGACCTGCAATGCCACCGGCGAAGTGTTCTTTGCGGATACTTCCAGCAACAAGATCCACCGCATTGATCTTGAAGGAAAGGTCACGGATTTCGTGGTGGATTCGGGCAATGCTCACGGCCTCAGCATTGGCGAGGATGGCAGGCTCTACACGGTTTCAGAGAAGTCAGGCAAGCTCATGAGCTATGATGCGACGGGCATTGGCAGCGTGGTGTTGGAAGGCATCCTCGGGCAGTCCATTCTCGCTACGCCCAAAGGCGGCCTTTACGTCACGAGTAACGGCGACAAGCCCAATGCGCCGGGCACGGTTTGGTTTGTCAAAGATGGCAAGAAGACGCTCGTGGATTCCGGTTTGAAATTCGCCACGGGCCTCGCTTATCGCCCTGATCAATGGCTGCTGTCAGTCGCGGATGGGAAATCAAAATGGGCCTACAGTTACCAGATGAATGCTGATGGCACGCTCACCAACAAAGAGCGCTTCTTCCCTCTTCACGTCGCGGATTGGCAGGATGATGCAGGCGCTGAATCCGTGTGCTATGCGCTCGAAGGCCAGATGTTCGTCGCCACTCGCAGCGGCATTCAAGTCTGTGCTGATGACGGCCCCACGCAGGTCATCCTGCCCATGCCTGACCGCAGCCGAGTCATCGGTGTTTGTCTCGGTGGCAAGGAGATGGACACGCTCTTCGCCTTTAGTGGCGACAAGGTCTGGAAGCGCAAAGTGAAGGTCCACGCGATGGGCGCTTTCACGCCGTGGACGAAGGTGGTCGGAACGAAGCTCTAGTGCACCGATGAAACACATTCCCTCACTTATCATCGCTTTGCTGTTGGCACCGTTGACGATGCCAGCCGCCGATCCGCCGCCTTCCATCAAGGCCGGCGCGCTCATCGTGAACGAAGATTTCTCTCAGTTTGATGCCACCGCGAAATGGCGTTGGGGCGCAGGCAAATGGACGGTCGCCGACGGCGTGCTCAAAGGCACTGAAACCGCCGAGCGCAAACACGCCGCAGGGATCGCCTGTCAACGCGTGTATCACGATGCGGTGATCTCGTTCCGCTTCCAGTTCGCAGGTGGAAGCACGGCCATGCTGCTTCTGCGCAACAAGTTCGGTAACCTCTGCCGCGTCACCCTCACACCGACGAGCATGACCATCACCAAAGACAAACCGAACCTGCCAGCGGACAACCCCGAGAAAGCTGTCCTGCTCGACAAAGCAGCGCTCCAGCTCAAACCGGGCGAATGGTATGCGATCACCGCCATCGTGCAGGGCGAGGAGTTCACCGCGACGCTGCAAGATCACGCCACACTGAAAGGCCATCATCCAGGCATCAACGTGGACAAGACCGAGATCGAATTCCTCGCAGGCGGTGATTCGATCCTGTTTGATGATCTGAAAGCGAGCAGTGTAGAGGCGCGATGAAGTGAAAGTTCATCCAACTTCTTTGCTTATACTGGCGTGCCTCAAGATGGTGAATTTTCATCAAGCGAAACATGCCGCCAGACCCATGTGGCTTGGGCATCC
>JANYJH010000123.1 GCA_025361865.1 Phragmitibacter sp. | reverse complement strand
GTGCTGAATATCGGTTCCGTAAACGCCTGGAGCGGCGAGCCGAATCTCCTTCCCTACAGTGTGTCCAAAGGCGCGCTCATGACCTTGACCCGTAACCTCGGGGATACGCTTCATCGTGAAGACGGCGTGCGCGTGAACCAGATCAATCCCGGCTGGGTGCTCACGGAAAATGAATCCGCCCGCAAACGTGAGCACGGTCTCGCCGATGACTGGTATAAGGACGTGCCCCGCGTCTATGCACCTGCGGGGCGCATCCTGTGGCCGCATGAAATCGCCGCTGCCGCCATCTATTGGCTAGCGGACGAAAGCGGCCCCATTAGTGGACAGGTCGTTGACTTGGAGCAGCATCCCTTCATTGGCCGCAACCCGCCGAAGGACGCGACGACGATTCCGGCACCAGTTAAATAGCCATTGTAAAGCTGGCATGGAGACCATACTATTGCTGGCATGAAGGTGACGATCAATATTGATGACGATCTGCTGACCCGTGTCATGGCCAGCAGTGGCATTAAAAGCAAAACCGAGGCGATCAATCATACCCTCAGAGAATGGGATCGCAGGCACCGCTTAAAAGATATGTTGGAGAAGATCGCCGCCCGCACGGATGAAGAAATGCGTGAAGCCTTTGACCCAAATTATGACCTTATGGCTTCCCGTTTAGCCGAAACTGCTGCGCTTTATGGCAAAGGAACCCGTGCTCATTGATAGCAGTTTTTACATCCGCCAAGCGCGGACAGGTCGCAACGCCCTGCACATTTTACCCTACTTAGCGGTGGAGCGTGATTTGGTGATTTGTGGGATGGTTCGATGCGAAGTGGGGCGTGGAATCAAGGACAATTCCTTGCGGCAGGATTTTCATGCGGCTTGGGACATCATGATCAATGTTATCACTGATGACAGGCTGTGGGAGATGGTGGAACAGACCACCTGGGACTTGGACCGTCATGGGCTGGTGCTCCCCTTGCAGGATGTTTTTATCGCCTGTTGCGCAAAGCGGGCTGGGGCCATCGTTCTCACCCACGACCGTCATTTTCTCAGCATCCCCGGATGCAAAGTAGCTCTCACTTCCGAAGAACTGATTTAATTTATGCCTAAACTCGCCGCCTTCCCCAAAGCCTTCATGCAAGCCCTCTGCAAGGACGGCACCATGAGTGTCTCCGAATGGATTCAACTCGCCGTTAAGCTCGATATTGATGGCCTCGAATGGTATGCGGGATTCCTGGAGATGGCGGATCAATCCAACTGGTCACGCTTCCGCAAAGAAGTGGAAGACCACGGCAAGGTCATCCCGATGATGTGTTGCTCACCGGACTTCACGCATCCTGATGAGGCCTTCCGAGCAATGGAAATCGCGAAGCAGAAGAACTGGATAGATATGACCTACGCGCTCGGCGGCTCGTATTGTCGGGTGCTCAGCGGGCAGCGTCGGCCAGTGCTGACCATTGATGAAGGTGTGAAGCTCGCCGCTGAATGTATCTACGCCTGCCTGCCTTATGCGCAGGAGCGTGGCATCACGCTCATCATCGAGAACCACTACAAGGACGACTTCTGGGAGTTCCCCGAGTTCGCGCAAAAGATGGATGTCTTCTGCCAACTCGTGGACGCCATTCATCATCCTAACTTCGGTGTGAACTACGATCCGAGCAATACCTACCTCGCGGGTGAAGACCCCATTGAACTGCTCAAGCGCGTATCTCATCGCGTTGTCACCATGCACGCCAGTGATCGCTATTTGGCGGAGGGAACCATCGAAGATCTACGCAAGGAAGAAGGCGGCGCGCAGGGTTATGCGAAGCGGCTTCGTCACGGCGAAATTGGCAAAGGTCTCAACGATTACGATGCCATCTTCACCGAGCTGAAGAGCGTCGGCTTCGACGGCTGGATCAGCATTGAGGACGGTGTGGAAGGCATGGATCAGCTTGAACGAAGCGTCGCCTTCTTGCAGAAGAAGATGGCGGAGTATTGGCCATAGTAACGTCTTGGAATCTGAAGAGCCGTTAGGTTCTTCTAACTTCATGATTCAAAGATTGACCTCGCTTCGTTAAGCTCTCTCGGTCAGTCTCCACGCTTCAAATCACTATGAAACAAAAGCTCTTTTTTGCCCTTCTCGTCTTTACCGTTTTATTGCGACCCGTTCAGGCAATTGAAAAAATCGAAGACTTCCTTGGTGCGAAGTTTGGTTCAGATCGTTCTGCCGCGAAAGCTGCGATGATCTCCCATGGTTACAAGTTCGTTGATGATAAAGGAGGCGATTACCTGTCCTTTAAAGACGGCACCTACAGTGGTCAGGCGGTCAAGGAACTGCGTGTGGAATTCACGAATGAAAAACTGAGCCGGGCCACTGTCGTTTTTGAAGTCCATTCAGGAAAGCGTGAAGAATGCGCCCGGTTGGGGCTAGATGCCTATGATCAAGTTCGCAAGGCTTTGACGGAAAAATACGGCGCACCTGCTTCCACGACGAGCGTGCCACGCGCAAAGATTCTTTCTGACAAGACACCCGCAAACACAACTCTCAAATCCGTCTGGCGGACGCAGAGCACACTGACTGGGGTGAATCGCTCTATTACACTCAGCACCGCGACCATAGCGCTTTACACATGGGTGCTGAACGTTGTTTATGACGATTCGGGCTCGACTGCTTCGGGTCAAGGCACAGTCAGAAAAGACATCTAGTTCCTGTTTGTAGTCAGGTCTTCAGTTCGTCTGTAGAACTCTATGACGGCCTAAAGACCAGCCTACGAACTAACGACGCCTGCATACACCTCCAACATCTTTCCCATGATGTGATCGAAGGAGAGATGCTTCTGAGCGTAGTCATAACCTGCTTCAGCGAGCTGCTGCCGATACGGTTCATCTGCAATCAAACGCTCCATGGCTTCAGCGAGAGCTTGGGTCTCACCAGGTGGCACTAGGTGGCCATTGACGCCATGGGTGATAAGCTCTGGAAGGCCGCCGACATCGCTTGCAATAACGGCTCGGCGCGTCGCGAAGGCCTGTGGGGCCACTTGGGATTGGGCCTCGGCTTTGGAAGGAATGACGACGACATCCAGCGCGCTAAAAAGCTGCGGAAGGTCCGTGCGATAACCCGCGAGCGAGATGGGCAGCGGCTTCTCAGTGGTCGAGCGCGTGGCTCCGTAGCGCTCCCGCATGATTTTCTCTAAGTCAGCTTCGATCTCTTCACCTCGAGCGCCGACGCCTTGACCGACGATGAGGAATCGTGCGTTGGGGCATTGATCGGCGATCTTCAAAGCGGCGCGCAGAAAGGTGCGATGCCCTTTCTCAGAACGAATCATCGCGACCATGCCGACGAAGATTTGCGCAGGCTGCACACCGAACTCCTCACGCACGGACTGCGGCACTTCAGGATGAAACTTCTGCAAGTCCACGCCTTCACCCACAGTAGCGATCCGCTCGGGGGCGATGCCGACGAGCTTAACGAAGTCCTGCGCGATGTTCTGCGAGCACGCGAGGATAAGTTTGCAGCCGTGTTTAAAAAGGAACATGCTGCGTGGTTTCGGGTTTTTCGGCACCATGATGTGTCGATAGCGGACGATGGGATGGCCGAGCAGATGAAGCGGGTAGGCCAGCGCAGCGTCCTTGGAACCATGGGCGTTCGTGACTTGGATGCCTTTCTCTTTGATGAAGCTGCGGATGCGCAAAACGGAGCTGAGATAGGCGGACTTCTTCATGGGAATCTCCACCCAGGGCAGACCGCGTTTGGTGGCTTCAGCGGCGATGCGTGAGTCTGCATCACAACCGATCCAGGCCTCGTGTCCGTGCTCGTGCAGCCACTGGACTTCCATGATGGTGCGAAACTCCTGACCGCCCCAGAAGAGGCCGCTTTCCAGATGAAGGATTCTCATGCGTGTTTACTGAAAGGATAAGCAAGCCGTGCGCGCCAGGCACGCAATAAAGCCCGTGGACTGCGGCTGGCATGACGCGCCAGCATCCGACGAATGCGCAAGGGCTGATCCTCTACGCGGTGAAGCCCGTGCTTCATGGAACAAGCCGTGCGGTATCCGGCTTCGGCCACCAGCGCGGTGATGCGCTCGTCATGATCACCGTAAGGATAACAGAAGTCCGTGACCTCGATGCCGAAGAGGTCTTCGAGCTTCTTCCGGCTGTCGCTGATTTCGCGTCGTGCTTCGTCATCAGAGAGCTGCGTGAGCTTTGGATGAGTCAAGGTGTGCGCGCCGATCTTCTGTCCTGCGGCCAGCCAATCACGCACCTGCGCGGCATCCATGAGGCGTTGCGGAGTCTCGGGGAAGGCCGCATCCCAAAGGTTCGTTTTGCCCAAAAGATCTGCGACGAGGTAGTTGATGGAAGTGAAGCCTGCGGAGGTCAATGGAGGCAAGGCATTCAGAAGCACGCTCTCAAAGCCATCGTCAAAGGTGAAGGCGACTTCACGCTGATGAGGCTGCGTGGACAAGGCGGCGTCGATTCCCACGGTGTGGAAACCAGCGCTGGAGAGTTCGTTGACCTGCTTTCGGAAAACCTTCGGCGAGACGTAAAGCCCGCGCAGAGGCGGATGGACCAGCGGCGGTAGCTCGCTGATTTTATGATACATGAGCACGGGCAAGTCCTCCCCGAGAAACGGGGCGATCTCAGGAAGAGAGGAGTAGAACTTCGGCAGCGTGGGCATGAGCGGGTGACATCATCCATCGCGTAGGTCGCGTCTCAAATGAATTCATCAAGCCGAGGTAACCGCGTTCATGAGAACGGGGCAGAAGATGGATTGAACGCTCTCTGTCTTTCCACGCACTCACGGGCGCAGCGACGGAAGGCTTATGGAATCAGCCCTTCAACGACATCAGGTAACTGAATAAATCCGTCACCATCTCAGGCGTCATCGCATCGAGGATGCCCTCGGGCATCATGCCGCGACGGATGAACTTGGCTTCGCGCACGGTGTTGCGCGGGACTCGTTTATCCGGCACGCCGGGTTGACGCAGAATGATGGCTTCTTTGTCTTCACTCACGAGGAAACCGTCAACGACATCGCCCGTGTTCAACTCCACGCGGTAGATTCGGTAGGCAGATTCCAGCGCGGCATTGGGCGTGATGAGGCGGCGCAGCAAGGCCTCGCTGCCCATGGTTCCAGCACCGCTGATGTTCGGCCCGATGTTCCCTCCCTGACCTTGAATCAAATGGCAGCCCATGCAGATGGCGGCGACGGCTTTGCCCTTCGTGGGGGCCCCGCCGGGCTTAGTCGCGAGCGCGCGGAACTTGGTAAAGCGTTCATCCATGATCTTCGCTTCATCAGTCGTGAGGAGCGGTGGCAGCTCACTGGTCTTCGTGATCACAGCTCCTGGTTTGAGCTTACCCCAAGGGCCTGCGCCAGTGGCCAAGAAGAGGATGTCTTCAGGCTTCGGCAAGCCTTCCAAACTGCGATCAAAGTTCGCCCGAATCTCATCGGCACTGCGCACGCGCTTCCAGATGCGGTATTCGCTAAGCATCCCGTTCGTGCCTTTCTTCCGTTGCGTCCAGCCGATGTTCAGATGCTCGAAGTTCTGCGGCGCGGGCTTGCTCTGTTCCGTGTCCAGCTCGCCATTCAGGTAGATTTTGAACAAGCCCTTCGCATCGCGTGTGACGGCGATGTGCGTCCAGTTGTCCGTGCCCATCTTCTTCTTCGCGATGATGACATCGTTCAAGCCGCCGACCCAGACGCGGAACTGGCTACCGAAGAAGTTCATATCGAGCTGACCCGCGCCACCGAGAATGCCGTCTTCTGGGCCGATGGTTTTACTGCTGAGCTTCACCCAAGTCTCGACCGTGAACGGGCCATCCAAGGTGAGATCGGTTTCCACAAAGGCATCCGGCGTGCCCTTGAGCTGCAAAACGGGACGGAAGAGCGAGCCGAGCTGCGTCATCATCGTGGTGAGTTCCGGGTCATGCGCGAGCGCGATCTGAAGCCGCTCGACCACGTTCCCATCGAGGTCGGTGGCCTTGATGGTCTTGGCGTTCACGGCCTGCGCGATGGCCTTGGCTCCGGCCTTGCTGGTGCTCAATCGGTCGAGCGCGCTGCGGCGTTGCGTGACTGACAAATCAGACCACAGTGCGAGCACGAGCTGGCCAGCATCAGGGGCTTTCGAGCGTGCGAGCGCGTTCAGCGCCGCATCACGAATCGTGCTGTCTTTGGACGTTTTGAAGAGGTAGTTGAACAGCACCGTCTCGGAGCTTCTGATTTCAGCGAGCGCGTTCAATGCAGCCGTAGCACAGGCATCCTGCCTGTGGGTAGAACGGGCATCTTGCCCGTTTCCGATTGCAGGCAGGCTGCGAAGCCGCGAAGCGATCCCTGCACTACCCACAGGCTCGAAGCCTGTGCTACTTTTTAGCAGCGTGACGACATCCGCCTCCGCATCCTTCACTTCAAAGGCCGCGATGAGTTGCAAGCCCAAGTCTTTCGCGCTCTCATCGCCCTTTAGCATCAGCTTCGCGGCCTGATTGAGTAAGGGAGTGAGCTTCGCCGCATCAAGACGATTGTGCAGTCGCAGCAAACCTTCCAAAGCCCCAGCTCGACTGCTTTCGTTTTGCAGCACGGCCTTGAGCGCATCACCCACTCCGGCTTCATTTGGGAACTGAGCGAGGCGCAACAGTTCTTCATCATTCGGCGCGCGCTTGATCTGCGGCAACAAGGACGCGATGCGCTTCGCCGATGCCTTAGGCTCCAGCGCCAGCGTGGCTAGCAAGCGGTTCTCCAGTGGCAGTTTCTCGGCTTCCGGTGAGGCAAGGAAAGCTTCCACGGCATCAGGATGTTCCTCAAGCGCCTGCCGCACGAGGTAGCGCTCAAACTCGCGCTCATAAGCCGCGCCGATGCGGATAGGTTTTCCATCGCGGGTGGATGGGCCCATCGGCTCGTTGAGTGAGGGATGGGCCATGCTGATGAGCAGACGCAAGACATTCGTTTCTTCGGCAATTCGCGGATAGCTTTTATTGTCCCACTCAAGCGCGGCAGAAAGCGCATGAATGATCTCCGTGCGCACTTCAGGGTCAGGGTCGTTGGACAACTTTTCATAAGATTGAAACGCTACTCTCGCTGACTCCGCTTTCTGAAACTGACGAGTCGCGGAGATTTGCGAAAGATGAAGGTCTTTCACACCTTCGGAGTCCAAGTCTTTTTCTGATTCACTTTCGATCTGCCTCAAAACTTTCTCAGCGTAAATACTATGAGAATATCTAGGCGCAGAATAAGCAATCGCTTCACGTCTGATATTCCTATCCATATCTTCCTTGAGCACCTCAAAGATGGACTCATCAAAATAAGGCGAAATAGAATTCAGTCCCCGCCAAGCCCAAAAAGCCTGCACACGCGTCGCCACCTTTGTTTTCCCGTTCTTGACCATTTCTTCGAGCTTCGACACGAGGTCCGAATATGTCTGACCGTCACCCCACTTCCGATCCACAATCGCCTGCCACGCGAGGTGGCTTTGCTTGATGTTGTTCGACCCCAGCAGTGCCAACAACTCCTCCGGCGCGCACTTGGTCATATCTGGCATCTTCTCCAAAGGCTGGTCCTTGTGCTTCACGCGCCAGATGCGGCCACGGGTCTTGTCGCGGTCGGGATGGTTGCGGGGGACTTCGTTGTGGCTGATGATTTTGTTATACCAGTCCACGATGTAGAGCGCGCCATCGGGGC
>JANYJH010000117.1 GCA_025361865.1 Phragmitibacter sp. | reverse complement strand
CCACGCGCGGCGGGTGACAAAGTCTGCCGAGCCGGGGGGACGGTCCCGCCACCGACTATCGGTGGCGGATTAGGATGCCTCTTCAGCGGACAACCACTCTGGTTATGAACTGGGGGAGTCTCCTGAAATCCGTAACCACAGTGGTTGCGGAGGGAAGTCGAGTGTCGGAGCTGCCACCCAGAGTGGTTGGCAGGTTAGGGAGTCTCCTGAGGTTCGTAACCAAAGTGGTTGGCAGGTCGGAGAGTCTCCTGAGGTTCTCAACCAGAGTGGTTGGCGGGTAAGGGAGTCTCCTGAGGTTCTCACCCAGAGTGGGCACGGAGTTGGAACCCCCCCTCAGGGCGTAACCAGGGTGGTTGGCAGGTCGGGGAGTCTCCTGAAGTTCGTAACCAGAGTGGTTGGACCCCATGGCACTCGACCTGAGTGCGCAACCACTCTGGTTACTAGAATGGAGAGCCCCCTCCACCACGCTGACCGCTGGGATGGCTAAGCCATCCACTTCATCTTCTTTGGAAGGCTATGATGAATGAGGTCTGTTGACGGCTGGCGCTCGAGATTGGCACTACGGGCTGGGCAGTCTCAGCGGCGAGTCTGCGGTGGCTTGGAAGACCTCGAACTTGTCGGCTTGGGCACCAAAGGTCTGATCGCTGCCGTCCGCCTTTGCATTGGCGAGTCCGCGGAAGTGCGGCAATCCGCTGTTACCTGTCAGGAGACTGGGGGAGATGGAATGCAAAGGCAGCTTGTCACTTGTGATCAGATCGCTTCTCTGCGGGCGGAGACTGACAATAAAATGCACCGTCTTGAGATCAGAAAGTTCTGGATAGTTGGTGTGATACATCTGGGCAATGACATACCCGTCAGAATTCCCGGGCAATTCATCATAGATGGTGACTCCAAACGTGGGAGGATTTAGACCGTCAGAACTGAAGCGCAGGTCACCGACCTTTAGATCATAGCGGGACGGCCACGCGTTCTGCTGATAGCTGCCTTGATTCGATGAGGATGAGCCGTCCGAAACTCGGTTGTCAATGACCGCCCAGTAGTCAAAGGCCGTTCCCACCTTGATGGAAGCGGGCCATTTCGATTTGGCGGGCATCTGGGTGATCTTTCCCTGCAAATGGACAAGCGAAAGTTCCGGGGTGGCGCTGCCTGAGCGACCCACCTTTGAAGGTGAGGCACAGGAGATGAGAGCAAGGCTGACGACTGAAAGAACGATTTGTTTCATAGTGGTTGTTCGTTGTGGTCAGGGGCTTTGTTGACAGGTTGTTGGAGCCGTTCCTTGGTGTCGAGATAATTCTTAGATCACTAATGAGTTCCAACTTTCACTTCCTGAGCGCGGCCTGGCCGGATGTCTTTGAGTCCGCTGCCAAAGCGGAGTCGCTGGTGAATACGGATGCTCGGACATCGTGTTTCTATGCGCGCCGGGCGCTGGAGTTGGCCATTGCTTGGCTTTACAAGTTCGACGCAAAGCTGCGCCTGCCGTATCAGGACAACCTGAGCGCGCTGATTCATGAGCCGACGTTTCGCACGGCCGTGGGCAATGCGGTCTTCAACAAGGCGAAGGTCATCAAGGAACTGGGGAACATGGCCGTGCACAGCCAGAAGGCGGTGCGGCTGGTGGATGCAGAAGTGGCCATCAGGGAGCTGTTTCAGGTGTGCTTCTGGCTGGCCCGCACTTACGCGAAGACGGACAAGCCTGCGGACAGCCTGCGCTTTGATAACAAGCTGGTGCCTAAGAGTGGCACGGGCCTCCTGCCCGTGATTCATGGCCAGGATGGCCAGGCTACGCTGGACCAGCTTCAACGGCTAGAGAAGCAACTCCGCGAACGGGATGAGAAGCTGACCGCGCTGCTCTCTGACAAGACCTCGGTTGATGAGGAACTGAAGCAACTGCGGGCGGAGGTCGCGGCAGCCAAACTGGCGAATGCGGCGGTGCCGGACACACATGATTACTCGGAAGCGGAGACGCGGGACTTCTTCATTGATCTGCTGCTAAAGGAGGCAGGCTGGGCGCTCGACCAGAAGCGGGACCGGGAATACGAGGTGAGCGGCATGCCCAACGCGCAGGGCAAGGGCTACATTGATTATGTGCTCTGGGGTGATGACGGGAGGCCGTTGGCTATCGTGGAAGCGAAGCGGACAAAGAAGAGTCCGCAGATCGGTCAGCAACAGGTGAAGCTCTATGCGGACTGCCTTGAGGCGCAGTTCGGGCGCAGGCCAGTGATCTTCTACAGCAACGGCTATGAACATTGGCTGTGGGATGATGCCTTTTATCCGCCGCGTGAGGTGCAGGGTTTCTTCAAGAAGGCGGAATTGGAGTTGCTGATCCAGCGCAGAGAGACACGGAAGAAGCTGGCGGATGTGGCCATCAATGCGGAGATCGTGGAACGGGCCTATCAGCACCGTGCCCTGCGCCACATGTGTGACGCCTTTGAGCGCGATTCCATGCGCAAGGTGCTGGTGGTGATGGCCACGGGATCAGGCAAGACGCGGGTGGTCATCGCCCTCTGTGATCTGCTGATGCGCTGCAACTGGGCGAAGCGGGTGCTCTTCCTCTGCGACCGCGTGGCGCTGGTGAATCAGGCCGTGAACGTGTTCAAGAAGTTCCTGCCGGACTCGTCTCCTGTGAACCTGGTGATGGACAAGACGGCGCAGGGCCGGGTCTATGTCTCGACCTATCCCACGATGATGGGCTTGATCGAAAGTGGCATGGGCGTCCCGCCCATGAGAGCAGGGAAACATGGGCAGGATGCCCCTGCCACTTTCCATCGGAGCTTCGGGCCGGGGCACTTTGACCTGATCATCATCGATGAAGCGCACCGCTCCGTGTATCAGAAGTATGCGGCGATCTTCAAATACTTCGATTCCCTGCTGGTGGGGCTGACGGCCACGCCGCGTGAGGAGATTGATCGCGACACCTATGGCTTGTTTGATCTGGAAAAGGGTGTGCCCACGGATGCTTACTCGCTCGAAGAGGCGGTGAAGGACGGCTACTTGGTGCCGCCACAATCGGTCTCCGTGCCCCTGAAGATACAGCGGGAGGGCATCGCGTATGCTGACCTCTCTGAAGAAGACAAAGAGCGCTGGGATGCGCTGGAGTGGGACGAGGAAGGTGAAGCGCCGGACCGTGTGGAAGCCGAGGCGGTGAACAAGTGGTTCTTCAACAAGGACACGGTGGATAAGGTATTGGAACACCTCATGACGCGCGGCCAGAAGGTGGCGGGCGGTGACCGTCTTGGGAAGACGATCATCTTCGCCAAGAACCAAGCGCACGCGGAATTCATCGCACAGCGGTTCGATGTTAATTACCCGCATCTGAAGGGCGAGTTCGCCAGCGTCATTCATTGTGATCTGCCTTATGCGCAGAGCTTGATCGATGCTTTTTCTATCCCGGCGAAAGCACCACACATTGCCATCTCCGTGGACATGCTGGACACGGGCATCGACGTGCCGGAAGTGGTGAATCTGGTCTTTTTCAAGCTGGTGCGCTCCAAGACGAAGTTCTGGCAGATGCTTGGGCGCGGCACCCGGCTGTGCAAGAACTTGTTCGGGCCGGGGAAAGACAAGGAGTTCTTTTATGTCTTCGACTACTGCCAGAACCTGGAGTTCTTCAGCCAGAACCCAGCGGTGACAGATGGGTCTGTGGGTGCCTCGTTGACCAAGCGTCTCTTCATGAGGCGGCTGGAATTGATTGCCCTCTTCGACAAGGAGTCAGGCGACAAAGCAATCGTGCAGGAGGGAGTGACCGACTTCCAACGGCTACGCAAGGAAGTCGCGGCTCTCTTGCATGAAGAAGTGGCGGCCATGAACATGGACAATTTCATCGTGCGCCCCCAGCGGCGGCTTGTGGAGAAGTATGCCGCAGCGGAGGCCTGGACGACTTTGACCAGAGAAGCACTGAACGAGCTCAGCAAGGAAGTGGCCGGACTGCCTTCGGAAATCGAAACCGATGACGAGGAGGCAAAGCGTTTCGATCTGCTGATGCTGAACCTTCAGCTCGCCCATCTGCTGTCAGAGCCGGGCTTCGTCCGCCTGCGTGATCAGGTGATTACCATCGCTGGATTGCTGGAGGAGAAGGCGGGCATCCCGATGGTGCAGCAGCAGTTGCCCCTGATTCAGGGCATCCAGACGGATGAATGGTGGCAGGGGGTAACTGTGGCCATGCTGGACCAAGCCCGCAAGAATCTGCGGCTGCTGGTGAAGTTCATCGAGAAGCAGCAGCGCAAACCCATCTACACTGACTTTGAAGATGAACTGGGTGCTGAAACGACCTTCGAGCTTCCCGGCTTTATAGCTCCGAACAACTACGAACGTTTCCGCGCGAAGGCCCGGCACTTCCTCAAGGCGCACGAAGACCATCTGAGCATCCACAAGCTCCGCATCAACGAGCCACTTACCCTTAGTGATCTCGCCGAACTGGACCGGATGCTGACGGAAAGCGGGATAGGCTCTGCGGAAGATCTGGAGCAAGCGAAGACAGAGAGCAGCGGCCTGGGATTATTCGTGCGTTCCCTTATAGGCTTGGATCGCTCAGCGGCGAAGAATGCACTGGGGGCTTTTCTGGTAGGGGGCACCTTGAGCGCCAACCAGATTCTTTTTCTTGAAGAGATCGTGAACCATCTGACCGAGCACGGCTGCATGGAAGCAGAGCGTCTCTACGAATCCCCCTATACAAACTATAGCCCCAAAGGGGTGGAAGGTGTCTTCACTTCTGAACAGGTGGATCAATTGATTTCCATCCTTGCAGACGTGAGTCAGCGGGCCATCGCGTGACGTTGGTGCACCCAGCAGGAATCGAACCTGCATCGGTGGTTCCGGAAACCACTGTTCTATCCGTTGAACTATGGGTGCTTCTCTTGGGGAGTCTCAGCGGATTTCTGAGAGCGCCATTTGTAGCCGAAGATTATTCAAGACACAAGACGAGAAGACACAAGATTCAAGACAGCCTCATTTCTTCAGTTTTTCTACCTTCAGCTTTCTGTCCCCACAGGATGGCGGTGAGCGTGACGAAAAGCAGGAAGCCGCCCCACATGGTGGCGCCCATGCCTTGCAGGGTGCGGTCGAAGTTCTGCGTGAGGGCGGAGGCCATGACGATGATGCTGGTGATGACGCCGGTCAGAATCCAGCGGCGGCGCTTTGAACCGACGGGCGACCGTAGGGCTTCGGCTACGGCAATGGTGAATCCGGGCATGGACCAGACGTAATAATAGGAGCCGGCTTTGGGTGAGAAGATGACGATGAGCAGAAGCAGGATGGCATACTCCAGGGCGTTCGTGCGCGCGGTGCGTCGGCTTTTGGTGGGCATGGCTAGGACGTAGGCGAGGCACATGATACCGGCGATGATGAGGAAGATGAGGAACGCGGTGTCCTTGGAAAGGGTGATGAAATTTACCGTGAGATTCCCATCGCTTTCCTTGCCGACGTTCAAAGGTCGGGTCAGTCGATGCACGACGGAGACGAGCGTTTGATTGCCGAATTTATAGCCGCGATCGGGCTGGTTCGCGAGGGTATCGCCCGTGTTGTGCAGCAGCATATTGTCGGTCCAGGTGCGAAGTTCCTGGAGGTTGCGATCAAAGCCACGCATGGGGGCGGGCAGAATGACGAGAATGAGGAAGAGCGAGCCGATCATCGACAACGCCGCGAGCCAGTGTCGCCGCCAGATGAGATAGCCAATGGAGGTCAGCGGGAAGGCTTTGGCTGCGGCAGAAAGGGCGAGCAAGGCACCCGCAGTGAGGGGTCGCTTGAGCTGATCCAAGGCCAGAAAAGCCAGCAGCATGACGGCGAGCAAAGTGAGGTTCAGTTGCCCGAGGAAATACATGTCCCAGACAAACGGAATGCTCACGATAAAGGCGATGCCATAGAGAAGTGGTCGCTGGCCACGCGCTCGACCTGTGGCGAAATAGACGCTCAGCAAAATACTGATGAGATGACCGGCGGTGGTGAAGGCACAGAGGAGGATCACCATGCCGCTTTGACCGGCATACGAGAGGGGCGCATAGAAAAGCGAGGCGATGGCCGGTGGATAAAAGAAGTCGTGATTGAACTTACGCTTGCCCTCAGGGTAGATGGCTTGGCCCTCCCGAACGAGCTGCCCCACGGTGTCCCAGGTGCCGTAGTCCTTGTTCCCTTTATGATGGCGAATCGTATTCACCACGGGCGGTATCCAGAGCAGCACGGAAAAGAGCAGGAAAAGCCAAAGCGCTTTCCGTTCGCCGGGCTGGAGTTTCGGGGTGATGGGCGATGCAAACGACATAAAGAAATCCCAGCATGGCGGTGTGCATGGGCGGGCGCAAATGACTTTGGCTCACGGGCGGGTCTTCCGTCCGCTGTTCAAGGCTGCGGAGAGCCTGAAGACCGGACGACAAACGACTGAAAAGCGTTTGCTGGATCGCGATTCCCCCCTTTACATCGGCTAAGATTTCACCCAAGCAGCCGCTTGCTTCATTCGGAGGCGGTTCCGACTTATGCGTTACGATTTAGCCGTCATTGTTCCCACGAAAAACGAAGCAGGTAATGTCCGGCAGCTCGTTTCCTTGTTGGACACCGCTCTGGCAGGCATCGCGTGGCAGGTAATCTTCGTGGATGATAACTCGTCCGATGGCACTGCGGGGATTCTGCGTGAGATGAGCCAGAGCCGGGACAATCTGGTCTGCCTGCGACGCATCGGCCGTCAGGGACTGTCATCGGCTGTCATAGAAGGTATGATGGCTGCTGGCGCGGCTTATGTGGCGGTCATGGACGCCGATCTCCAGCATGACGAAACCCTGCTGCCCGTGATGTTGAAGTTGCTTCAGGAGAAGAGCCTCGATGCAGTCGTGGCCAGCCGATTTCTGCAAGGCAGTGAGCGTCAGAACTTCTCCGCTTTCCGCGAGCGGTTGAGCAACACCGGCATTCTTCTTTCCCGGCTTGTCACCCGCACTCAGCTCACCGACCCGCTGAGCGGCTTCTTCATGCTGCGCAGTGCCGTAGTGGAGGACGTGGTGCCGCGTCTGAACGGGCAGGGATTCAAGGTGCTGCTGGACATCTTCGCCTCCTCATCGCGCCCGCTCCGTTACGAGGAAGTCCCGCTGATTTTCCGTGAACGAAACGCAGGCGAGAGCAAGCTGGATACCCTAGTCAGTCTGGAGTTCGTCCTCCTGCTAGTGGACAAGTTCTTTGGCCGCATCATACCGCTGCGTTTCCTCACGTTCATGCTCGTCGGCCTCACCGGGATGATGATTCATCTCTCGCTACTAGGCATCTTTCACATGGTGCTGAACCTGCCATTCCTCTGGTCTCAAGTCGGTGCCACGCTCACGGCCATGACCAGCAATTTCTTCCTCAACAACCGCATCACCTATCGTGATCGACGACTGAGTGGCAAAGCCCTGTTCACCGGCCTGCTCTCCTTCTGGGCCATCTGTGGTCTGGGAGCGCTGGGGAACTTCATGGTGGCTCAATTTCTTTTTACCCACACGATTTCCTGGTGGATTTCAGGGCTCATCGGCGCGGTCGTGTCCGCCATCTGGAACTATGGAGTGACCGCCTCGTTTACTTGGTCATCACCCGTGAAGCTGGGGGAGAATGTGAGTGCGAAGTTGTCTTCGTGATGCTCGGCTTGCACCGATCCTGATGTGATTCTTGACTGACGAAATGATCAGCGTTTAAGCGCAGATGGAAGTAGCAGCCGACGTGAGGAGGCTCTGAAGTTCATCCAAGGACTTTGATAGCCGAAACAATTCAGTCGTTTCTTGTTCGTGAGGCTGGCGGTGCGAACAAGGTGGGATTGATTCTCTTCCCACCCATTGATTGTCATTAGAAATCAGTTCGAGCCTCCTCACGTCAGCTGCTACAAGAGCGCGAACATCATCGAAAGTAAGCCGCTAACGTTGCTTTGACGTGACATCGAAAAGACTCGGTGCGAGCAGCTCAGCGCCTTTCAGAAAATGGCCGTCGTAGCAGCGATGCAAATCATCGGCTGTCCACATGATCTTGTCGGGTCCGGCACTGCGGATGTCGATGCGTGTGTGGTCGTTCGCATGAAAGAAGAACGGCGTTCCCCAGCGATCCACGAGCTGGCCTTTCTCATTGAACGCGGGATGGTGATCTGGCAGGAAACGGAGATGCGCCTTGTTCTTCCCGCGCAAGGCATTGGCGAGGTCTTCATTCGCGCCCAATGGCAGCGGGTTGTCGCCTTTGACCAGCACCGCGAAGTTCTCCAGTGATCGCGCCATCCAGATGATGTCTTCCTGCGGTGATTGGGTGGCCTCGCCGTAATGCGCGAGGATGCTTTCGCCGATCAATGGCTTGGTTTGCGCAGGCGGTTGGCTGAGAACTTTGGGCTTCGGCGAAGGAGTGTGATAGCCCATGAATGGTCTCCCTAAAGGATCTTGGTTTTTACGATTCCAGTAAATGGATCCCAATGTGACTAACAACACCAACCAAGACAGTATGATGAACTTTCGACGGTTCATTGATTTCAAAAGAGCGTGATACAGGCAGCCTGCCTGTGGTTTCTGAACGGCACAGTCTGGCAGCCTGTATCACGTTCCTCTGAGCGATCATGGTTCATACGCGCGGCTCAGCTCCACGTTCCCGGCCTCAGGAAACCGAGCGGCAGGCTGGTGGAATTCACGTTATAGAAGTTCGCGATGTTCGGCAGCACATAACTCATGTCCGCGGAACTGACCCCGAACCAGCGCAGCATCTCTGCGAAGAACTGGTCCACGCTGGTGCTGGGCAACATGCGACCGCCGTAGCCGACATCGCTATCGCTATCGAGCGTGAGATCAGGGAAGGTGCCGACGATGCGACCGCCTTGCACCGCGCCGCCCATGACGATCTGGTTGCCACCCCAAGCGTGGTCTGTGCCGCGTCCATTGCTGCGCAATGTGCGACCGAAATCAGAGGCCGTGTAAGTGATCACGCTATCCTGCAAGCCTAGCGTCTCCAGCGCTTTCTGGAACGCGGTCAAGGCACCATCAAGGCCGTGCAGCATCCCGGCTTCGGCATTGAGCAGTTCACCATGATGATCCCAGCCGGGAAACGAGACGAAGATAGTCTGGCGCTGAAGCCCGAGCTGTGCGCGCAAGGCGATGGTCTTCGCGGTGGCGAGCAGTTGATCCCCGAGGTAGTTGTTGGATGGG
>JANYJH010000108.1 GCA_025361865.1 Phragmitibacter sp. | reverse complement strand
CTCAGTAAGCGGAGGGATACTGGCGCGAGATGGATGACGAAGAATGCCCGCCAACGTGAAAGCCGGAGCCGCCTATTCCAGCACCGGGGCCGGGGTCAAAGGTGGTGCTGCCTTTGGCAAAGGTGCTGTCATCCACGACCTCGCCGATGCTGGTCACGCGGGCGGACTCAGGCTTGGAACCGGTGTAAACGAAGTGGCCTTCCGCATTGGGCTGATAGAGGAGCTGATCCGTCACTTCCATGCCGCCCAGGGGTCGGTAGGCGTAGTGGATTTGCGTGCCGTGCGGGCAGTTCATCTGCAACCAGAAACCGTCGTCAACAAGGCGCGTCTGCGCGCTGCTGGCGGCGCTACTCCGGTTCATCGTGGTGTCGGTCGGGCGCAAGGGATTGACGACGGAGGAGCTGTTGCCCTTGAGGTTTCCGATGAGCTTGCGCACGATGAAGATGACGATGCCAAGGGGAATGAGGATGCAGGGAAGCTGGGAGAGGAATTTAATGAGGCTCACGCCAAAGCTGCGAGGTGCGCTGGTGGTGCTTTGATTGAAGTCCAGCGGTGCATCCTGGGAAGTCGGCTGCATTCTTGGCAGTGCGACTTCGCTGGTGGTGATTTGAGTTGGTGCCGCTTGAGTGGAGCAGACCACGCGGAAGCCGATGTCTGCGTTCCTGCTTTGCGCATCAGCGCGGAAACGGGCCGCCGAGCGGGTGTTCTTCGCATCGCGTGCCCAGGAGCCGCCGCGGAGGATTCGGCGTGGTTTGTCAGAGAGATTGGCGTTGGTTTGCAGCGGATCAGTGACGCTGTTCAAGTCATACGGCGCATACCAGTCCGCGCACCATTCGGCGACGTTCCCGCTGATGTGCAGGCCCCATGCGTTCGGCTGCGTGCTGGTCACGGGATGGGTGCTGTTCCCAGCGTTGCCCTTATGCCAGGCAGTTCCCGTGCTGTTCAGGTCTGCGCCAGCGCGGGCGGCATACTCCCATTGGGCTTCGGTGGGCAGGGTGATGGGGCGCTTGGTTTTGCGGCTGAGCCATTGGCAGAAGGCTTGAGCATCAGCATAGGTGATGAGGCAGACGGGATGGTCCGGCGTCTGAGCGAAGCCGGGGTTACGCCAGGTGAACTCTTTCCGCTGAGTCATGGCGGAGCCGTCCCAGCCGAAGCCGCCACTGGGGCCGCTTTCAGCTTCCGTGCGGTAGTGAGTCTCCGTGGCAAAGCGCTCCCACTGAGCGCGGGTGACGGCGGTTTGGCCAAGGTAGAAATCCTGCGTGAGTGTGACGGGTCGCTGGGCCTCGTCATCGCCGCGTCCGGCTTCGTTAAAGGGTGAACCTTGAGTGAAGGAGCCGCTGGCAATGAGCGCCAAGTCCATCTTCACGCCGCTGCCCAGATCAAGCGTGAGGGGCTCGGCTGCGGTGCCGTGGATGAAGGCGAGCAGGAACGCGAAAGCGGGAAGCAAGAGGATGCGCATGGCGTGAGTCTAGCCGCTGAGCTCATGTCGTGACAAGCCAAGAATGGCGTCCAACAACGACTCCTCTACTGGCATCACTGGGCAGCCACTGTGCGCTTAGACTTCAAGACCAGCCCTGGCGATTCCTTGCTGCCAGTGGCCGAATAGATGACGGTGGAGCCATTGCTTCCAGGCCGGGATTGATAGGGCGAGGCTTCACCAGAGGAGGTGCTGAGCGGGCTCGCGGTGTTTTGGGCCACGGTGTTGGCGGGGGTTCCGTCCGCAGTGGCCACATTCGGATTTAGCATCAGAGGCGCGCTGTTTTCGGGATTAGGAGCGGCGGTCGGTGCGCGTCGTTCCACAGGCACGGACGTGGGAATGCCTCCTTCGGCGATGAGCACGCGAGCTCCAACTGGCAGGCGATTGAACAAGTCGATGACATCCTTCGATCTCATACGGATGCAGCCATAGCTCGCGGGTTGGCCGATCTTGGCTTCCTCAGCAGTGCCGTGAATGTAGATGCAGCGTCCATAGGCGTTGCGGTTCTGGTTTTCGAGCCCCTGCAACCACATGATGCGGGAGACGATGGGGTCACGACCGGGTGCGTTCGGCTTGATGACCTCTCCGGTCCACTGACGACTGTGAAAGACGGCACCGGCGGGCGCTCCGTGGCCGATCTTCGCCACCACTTCATGCAGGCCCAGCGGGGTTCCATAGTTTCCTGGCTTGTCACTCAGGCCGAACTTGGAGGTGGAGACGCCGTAGGTTTGCTGGAGCATCCCATTGCGATAGAAACCGATCTTCTGATCTTTGACACTGACGACGCAATCCGTAGCCCGATTGACCGTGGCTGAACCCACAGGGGAAGAACACTGGCTGAGCAATCCAACGGTGAGCAGCATTATAAGGACGCGAGTGACACTCGGCATCAAGGCGATGCTGAAAAAGAGTGCGGCTCGTTTTTTCACAGGAGGAACAGTTCAGTTATATATTTAATAAATATTAAGTTTTGCAAGGTCGGTTTGTTACAAGATTGAGCAAGGCTTTGACCAACCAAATCAGAATCTTGTTCATCTGCGCTTTGTGCGTGACATTTGCCCTTCGCTTAATAGGGTAGGTTTTTCGTAGGAAGCGCGTGAACTCGACGAAGCATCATCCATCGCTGGAACTCACTACGGCTGTGCCACCGCCTTCTGCGATGGCCCGTATGGACGCCTATGATGTGCTGGAACGTCTGGCCGTAGGACCGGGAGCCATCGTTTATCGCGCCCGACAAGCGCGCACGGGGCGGGAAGTGATCTTCAAGCTTCTACTGCCGGACGAGGTTTCTAATCCTCTCGATGTGGGCATGGTGATGGCTTTGAAGCCCAAGCTGGCGGGGCTCAGGCATCCTCACATCGCTGAATGGATAGATGCTTATGTCGATCCCGAAGGCGCGGTCTTGATCTATGATTACATGCCCGGCATGGCAGGACAGCATGTGCCGAGCAAGCGGCCTCTGAACAAAGCGGATTCGCTGACGGTGGCGCGGCAGCTTTGTCAGGCCTTACAAGCGGGGGAACAAGTCAGCCTCCCACATGGGGACATCAAGCCGAGCAATCTCATCGTGGCAGACCGTGATCGGGAGGGCATCTTCATTCAAGTGCAGGATTGGGGCTTGGCAGATTGTCGGCCTGACGCCTCGCAGGAATCCCTGCTCTTCATGGCACCGGAGCGGTTGGCGGGCGGTTCAGCTTCCGTCAGTTCGGATCTTTTTTCTGTCGGCGCGACTTTGTGTTACCTGCTTACGGGTTGCGTTCCAGTGCAGGGGGGCACGCGTGATGAACTGCTTCAGTCATGGCCGGAGTTCAGCCCGGATTCCATTTGCACCATGCGCGCTGATTTGGATGACCACTTCTGTAAATGGCTGGGCTGGCTCCTGCGGATGAATCCAGCGGACCGTCCTGCAACGATGGCGAAGGCTCTGGAAGTGCTCTGGCAGGTCGTGGCCTATGCAAGCGCGCAGAAGCCGAAGCCCGCTCCTGAACAGCCCGCTGCCGCTCCCGTCTCTACGACGGCCCCGACGCAGAAGCTCGTTTCTGCCGCGCCAGTCGTGGCCCGTCCCACAGCCCCTAAGCCCACCGCTGCTAAGCTCCACCTGCCGGCGTCGCCCCTCGGTCCCACCGCACTGAAGGCCGCTTCATCCTTAGGACGCGTTTCAGCCAAACAGCCGCCCGCTCCCGTCGATGCCGTTCCCAGTGCTTGGCCGAAGCGACTCGTGGTGACCTTGTCACTCCTCACGATCATCACCGCCATCATTTGCTTCTCCCTTTGGATGACTTGGGGACCGGGATGGACAGATGAGCTGAGCCGGCGCTGGACTGAGTGGAAGTAGCTTACCTTCCCCAATAAAGCCGCAGTGTGAACGCGACCCTCATCTGAAGAGATGAGGATAAATCCGCGCCTAAAGTGGTTTTTGCATCTTGTCGCCTTTTGATTTTATTGGTTAGCTTATGTTAAATGCTTGTTGACCGATGCCTACTCCCGAAGACATTCCGGCAACTGCCCGCAACTGGTCTCCTGGCGCGCCAAGTTCAGGTGCTTGATCCTTTTTCCTTTCATCCTACACACGCATGAACAGCCGCGTCCTCTCGCCCATCTTGTTCATTGGAGGTATGTTAGTCGCGCTCTATGTGACGGTGTCCGTGCTGATGTCAGAGGGGAACAATGTGGGTGCCTTTTGTCGGTGGCTGCTGTTGGCAGGTTTGATCTTGGGCATGGTCGCACCGCGTCCAGCCTTTTACGTCTTCATCGTGGCCTGTGGCTACAATGACCTACTCAAGCGGATGCTGGTAGTTGGGGGCCGACTCCAGTGGACGGACGTTCCTTATGTGCTCGGCATCACGCCCGTGTTGTTTGGGGGCATCGTGATCGGCTTGGTTGCGCGCACGATGACGGGCAGTGTCCAAGCTCACAAGAAAAGCTTTCTCATGTTTCTCATCGCCACGGGACTGATGATCACCAGCGCTGTCCTGAGCGCCGCTGAGAAAGGCGGCGGCGGAGCTTCTACGCTGAAGGCCCTGGCGGATGAAGGGGTGTATGCTTATCTCCTCTTTGTCCTGCCTCTCCTGTTCACCACTCCTGATGATGTCTTCCGGCTCTTCCGTTATCTTCTGGTGGTTTTTCTGCCAGTGGGGATTTACGGCATTTACCAGTATGTCTTTGGCTTCTCGGATATTGAAATCGCTTATCTCAAATCAGGTTTCAGTATCGAGCGCTGGCAGTTGTTTGCGGAAGTGGGACGGCGGGCCTTCTCCACGCTGAACTCCAGCACGGCATACTCCGTGGTTTGTGCGGCGCTCAGTTTGCTCAGCCTATATTTGGGTGCTTGGGCGCGTCGGCTGGGGATTAAACCGCTTCTTCCAAGCGCAGTATCTTGGGGAATGGCGGCTATTTACTTCGGGGGAGTTTTGGCCTCCTGCTGTCGTAGTGCGGTGCTGATGATGATGATCGGATTGTTTCTGGGACCTTGGTTTGAAACGGCCAAGAAGACCAAGCGCATCTACGGAGCCGTGCTCACCCTCTTCCTTCTGCTCGTCGCCGCCTCTCCTTTTCTCTTGAGAGACTTATCCATCTACATGGATGTTTTGACCCTTCATGGTGATGGAGGTTTTTTCAGATGGCTTGAGCGTATGACCACCGTGGGAACCTACTCAGACCGACTCACTGGCTTTTCTAATGTCCTGCTCAATCCAGCGGCCTACACCCTGTTCGGACATGGGGCGCAAGCCCTCGAACGTGGCGACTACTTCATGCATGATCCCATCAGTGCTATGCTCATCAGGCACGGCTTGCTCGGCTGGCTGGTATCATTCAGCATCATACTGGTGATCGCCCGCACCGTTCACCGTTGTGTGTATGCTACCGAATCACTGCCCAACCGACGGCTGGCGGCACGGTTCCTTGGCATCGCCGTTTCGGTATTAGTGATCTGTGCCGTGGGGGGAAACATTCTCAGCACATTTCCCAACAATGTATTCTTCTGGCTCCTATTGGGAACCTGTCTCTTGCTTGGTGAAGCCGCTCCAGAAACCGTTACGATGACGGAACGTGAGCCCTTCAGCAACGAGGGCTTGGACCCGATTCCTATGGTGTTGCAGGAGGTCAGGAATCCCAATCGTCTCCGTCCCTCTGGTCCGCTGCCACCACCCGCCTTCTGATGAAAATCAGCTCGCGATACCTCCTGCTGGATCTGGCTCGCGGACTGGCGGCTCTGGAGGTCTGCGGCAATCATTTGCGCCGACTGCTGCTGCTGCCTTATTCCGAGCTACCGCATCCGACGCTCTTTGACACCCTTCTCTATGGCCTCACCAGCTTGCCTCATCAGGCGGTGGTCCTGTTCTTTGTTTTGAGCGGTTTTCTGGTCGCAGGCAGTGTGGAGCAGTCTTTCCGGCAGGGCACTTGGTCGTGGACTGATTACGCGGCACGCCGCCTCTCCCGCCTCTGGACTGTGCTGCTGCCGTGCTTACTGCTTACCCTGTTTTGGGATCAATGCGGAATCCATCTGGGCGGTGGCCACGGCTATGACGGAGCCTTGAAAGACGTGATGATGGAAGGCAGCAACAGTAATCCGCCTCTCACGCATTCCCTTAGCGCCTTCATCGGTAACGCCCTCTTTTTGCAGACCATCAGCGTGGATACCTTCGGCTCAAATCTGGCCCTCTGGAGCCTTGCGAACGAGTTCTGGTATTATGTCATCTTTCCGCTGTTGTTCATGGTTTGCGTGCCTGGGACTAAGCTCCTGCATCGTCTCATTTACCTCGCGCTAGCGCTGCTCATCCTGTGGTGGCTTCCCATTGAGATGGTTCAAGGCGGCCTCATCTGGCTTATGGGATATGGCGCGTGGAAGGTCCTGCGCTCTGACAGCCTCAGTCACATTCTCAGGCATCCGCTCAGCGCTGGAGCCATAGCGGTGGGTTTGCTGGCCTCTCTCTCAGCCCTCAAGCGAGGCGGTTGGCTGGCGTCAGACTTCACTTTGGGATGGCTCCTCAGTCTCTTCATTCCCTTCCTGGTAGCACCCCGAAAACCACCCGCTTGGCTGGAATCCTTCTCACTTTGGCTGTCGAATATTTCTTACACGCTTTACCTCGCACATCTGCCGCTGCTCGTGTTCCTCCTGTATGGCGTTTTGCAAAAGCAGCGTCTCGCTCCCGGCCCTAGCACCTATGGGCTCTATGCCGCGTTTCTTCTGCTCACGCTCCTCTACACTCAGGGCCTGTGGTATCTCTTTGAAAGGCAGAGTCACAAGGTGCTGCAAGGAATGCGCGCATTGATAGCGAGGTGCTCGAAACTCTGCGATTAAGCATCAATCCATATCAGGCACTCTGCCGATTCAACACCACGCCGCAGATCTCCTGACGAAGCTTGGGCTTGAGGAGCTGGAGTGCGCCTTGAGCTTTCGCGGAGGATATACGGCTGGCGTCGTGAACGAAGATGATGTCCGTGGCCATGTTGAGAAGCTGGATGGTATCAGCGTAGCCACGCAGGACGGACGGGCCATCAATGACCACCCAATCCACCTGATGCTGGGCCTTATCAATCCATGAGCTGTAGCCGCTGACCAGCTCCGTGAGGTCATGCGAGGGGAGGTCAAGCGCAGGAAGAATGAAGAGGTTCGTGGTGCCGTAACGCAGGGAGTCGAGATCGTTCGCGCTGGCTGAATGGGAGCGGGCTTGGGGATACCAGCGGTGCAGGCTCGGAGCGTCAGGATTGCAGTCCATGAGCAGCGTGCTGTGGCCTTTCATGCAAAGCGCACCGGCCAAGGCGGAAGCCGTGAGGCTCTTCCCTTCACCGCTCTCTGCACTGAGGATGAGGGCCACGCGGGGGCCGCTGTGCTGGCTGGCTCGGTCTTCGAGACTGGCCACCATTTGTTGAAGCTCCACGATGGCCCCACCCGTTCCGTTGCCCAGAAACTGGGCGAGGAGGTCCACATGCGTCTTCGTCGGCACATCGGGCAGTCTTGCGAGAACGGGTGTTTTGGTCGTGTCGGAATTTAACGAAGGAACCGTCAAGGCGGTGCTGCTCTCCTTAGCGGGAGCTGTCTTCGATTCCAAGGGCATGAGCATCGCGGGCTTGAGATAGTCCTCGGCGAAGCCCCATCCAATGGGCACTCCCGTGAAGCAGAAGCCAAAGATGAGCATGGACGCGAGCAAGGC
>JANYJH010000029.1 GCA_025361865.1 Phragmitibacter sp. | reverse complement strand
TTCGCTCGGTAGGGCAAAGTAGCATTCATTGGGGACAAAAACAGGGGTTGCAATATGACGCAGGACTCAGACCACGAAAGCAGAAAGATAGAAGGATTTAAAAAAGTTAGGTTCGCTGGAAAACTTCTATTCCTTGAGCCTGAGATACTCCAGTCTTGTCATGCCAGAGAAACTGCGCTTTGCTGGTGATCCGCGCATGATCGAAGTAACCAACCTAACCAAGCAATACGTAGGCCGCACCGCCGTGAACGGGCTGTCCTTCCGCGTCGCTCCCGGTGAGGTGGTGGGCTTCCTCGGCCCGAATGGCGCGGGAAAGAGCACCACCATGCGCATCCTCGCCGGCTTCCTGCCTGCCACGTCAGGTTCGGCCAAAGTGAACGGATTTGATGTCTTTCATCAGTCCATTGAGGCCCGGCGAAGCCTCGGCTACATGCCGGAAAATGCGCCTTTGTATCTGGACATGCGGGTCAAAGAATACCTGCATTTTCGCGGTGCGCTGAAGGGACTTTCTGGTCGGGAATTGCGGAAACGGGTCGGGGATGTGATGGAAGCCTGCGCGCTGAGTGATGTGCGCCGGAAGATTATCGGCAATCTTTCCAAGGGCTATCGGCAACGGGTCGCGCTGGCTGATGCGATCATTAATCGCCCTCCCCTGCTCCTTCTGGATGAGCCCACGAACGGCCTCGATCCCAATCAAATCCGTCATGTGCGTGATTTGCTCCTGACCTATAAAACCCGTCAGACCATCCTCCTGTCCACCCACATCCTGAGTGAAGTGGAGCAGACCTGTGACCGCGTGCTCCTCATTCACAACGGCCAACTCCGCGCTGATGACACACCGCGCAATCTGGTCAAAAAACTCCGCGTCTCCAGCGACCTGCGCATGGAACTCAAAGGCGGCGACGACATCGCGGAAGAACTCAACAAAATCACTGGCGTCCGCAAAGTTACCGAGCGCAACAGCATCGAAGGCTGGAAGCGCTTCACCGTCCGCGTCGAGGCCCGCACGGACATCCGCACGCTCATCTCCGAAGTGGCCATGTTAAAGAAGTGGCAGATCCGAGAGATTCACCGCGAGCTGCCGAGCCTCGAAGATGTCTTCGTGGAACTCACGGCGAATGCGGTGTGACTAAACAATTATAAATTTTGAATTATAAATTTTGAATGGATTAGAAATCACTAAAACAGCCCTCATTGATTGCAGTTCATTCATAATTTCTAATTTCTAATTCATAATTTTTCTTTCCTCATACATGTCCGTCTTCCTCACCCTCCTTAAGCGTGAACTCCGTGCCTTCTTCTACTCCCCCGTGGCCTATGTGGTTCTGGCACTGGTGATGGTGGTGAATGGGTTCTCGTTTCGGGCGGCCATTGCCGTCTTGGAGAGCGGGCCGCAGAAGGGCAGCATCGTGACTTGGACGTTCTCCTCGCAGTTCTTCTGGCTCTCGTATTTCTTCATCTTCCCGCTGCTGACCATGCGTTTGTTCGCAGAGGAGAAGAAGCTCGGCACTTGGGAGACACTCTTCACGGCACCCGTGCGGACTTGGCAGGTGGTGTGGTCGAAGTATATCGCCGCCGTTATCTTCTACTGTATCCTTTGGGTGCCCAGCATCGCGAACTTCAGCATGTTCCAAACGATGACTGCTGGAGCTGCGATCATTCCGCGCGGGGCGCTTTACGGAACTTACCTGCTGCTGTTTTTTATGGGGCTGTTCAATCTAGCGCTGGGTTGTTTTGCGTCGTCATTGACCTCGAATCAAATCGTCGCCGCAGTCGTCTCTTTCACGGGCAGCGTCATGCATTACATGCTCGGCATTTTCATCCTCTATCTTGGTCGTCGCGTGCCGGATCAGTTCATGGATTTCATTCATTACATCGCCAGCACGGAGCACATCCGCCTCTTTACCAATGGGCTGCTGGACACGCGACCGCTCGTTTACTACGGGAGCCTGTCACTGCTCTTCATCGTGCTCACCCACCAAGTTCTGGAGTTCCGCCGCTGGCGGGTCTAATCGCCTCATCACATGCCGGAATTCAAGCCCGAACCACCTGAGAACACCACCGCTGCCCGGCCCATGCGCCGCTTGGGCATCGGCGTTAATGTGCTGCTTCAGATCACGCTTTTCATCGTTCTTTTTGGGATCGTCAACTACCTCAGCTACCGTCATTATTGGCGTAAGGATCTGAGCCCCAGTCGCGACTACACGCTGAGCGAGGCCACGCAAAACTATGTTCACAAGCTGGGCAAGGACGTGGACATCACCATCGTCTTCACGCGCGAGTCTGACATCATGCCGGACGTGCGGGCCTTGGTGGAAGAATACCGCCGAGCCAAAGAGCCCCGCATTCATGTGGAGGAGATCGACCCCGCACGCGACATCGAGCGCGCGGAGCAGTTGAAGTTGAATCATAAAATCACGCTCGCAGGCAACGGCCTCCTCATCAGCGCGAACAAGCGCAGCCGCTTCATCAGTGAGCAGGAAATCATCGTCAAAGGAGCCGAGGGGAATCGCGCGAACCCCAGCGTGGACTTCCGCGGTGAAGACGCCATCACCTCCGCCATCGTGGGCTTGATCGAAGGTGAGCTGAAGAAATTCTACTTCGTGGTCGGTAAGGGCAGCGCGTCTGGTAAAGAGTCAGACCCCGCCTTCATCGCCTTGAGTGAGCTGGGGATGCAGCAGAATTTTGAGGCCGTGACCCTCGACATCAACGAACTCGAAAAGATCCCTGATGACGCCAATGGCCTCGTCCTCATCGGCCCGAAATACGATCTCAGCGAGCGCGAGCTGAACGTCCTCCAAGCCTACTGGCAGGGGAAACGCGCCGCCTTGCTCCTACTGCTAGATCCCAATGGCACGACGCCGCGATTGAAGAAATTCCTTCAGAGCAACGGCGTCATCCCGCGTGATGACCGCGTGCTGTATGCTGAAAGCACCAGCGCCGGACCGAAGAAACAATTCAGCGTGCAGACCGAATTTCAGGACGACTCCCCCGTCAGCAAGCCCTTCCGCAACGTCGCCTCCAGCCTCTCTGGACAGACGCAATCCCTCGACCTCCGCCCTGACTCCGCTGAGGTCAAACAGCAGCACATTGAGATCATGCCGCTCATCCTCGCGAACGAGAAGTTCTGGGGCGAGACGGACTACCTGGCTGATCTGCCCAAAGTCGATCCTGAAGACACGAAGCCGCCCGTCGTCGTCGGCGTCAGCGTCGAACGCGGTCATGTGAGTGATGAACGCCTCCGCGTGGAAAGCTCCCGCATGGTCGTCGTGGGGAATGCGCTGCTGCTGGATCCTACGACGCGCCTCGCCGTGCATCAGGACTTTGTCGCCGCCTCGCTGAACTGGATGATCAATCGCGAGCGACTCATCGGCATCACCGCCAAGCGGAAGATGATGTTCCGCCTTGAACTCACGGAGAAACAGAGGAAGCGCATCTTCTGGGTCACTGCGCTGCTCATGCCCGGCGTCACGCTCATGTTCGGCTTTTTAGTCTGGTCTCATCGTCGTTCCTGAACCGCGCATGAAACTGTCCACCACGCTCCTCCTGCTCCTCTTCGTGGGCGCGCTCGGCGTCTTCGTGACCCAATACGAAACCACGCAACCGACCACGAAAGAGCGAGTGGAAGCGCTGAAGAAGCCCTTCGCCTTTAATGTCACTGGAGCGGATACACTGCTGCTTTCCGGCCAGAATTTGGAACTGCGCGTGACCAAGCAAAATAGGGTCTGGCGCGTCGTCTCGCCCTATGAAGACCGGGCTCATCCAGAGCTGGTCAATGCCGTGCTAAAGGCCCTGGGCGATATGGAATGGCTCGAAACCATGAAGCGTGATGACTGGAAAGGAGCGGACTGGAAACGCACTGGACTCAACGATGCCTCCCTGGAACTGACCGCACTCGCTGGCCGTAAAGAATTGGCCCGATGCAAGATCGGCGGCCCTGGCAGCATCGAAGGCAGCGTCTATATCTCCACGCTCAGCGCGAAGAGCGGTCAGTTGATCCACCTCGCGAAGAGCGAACTCGGGGGCTTGCCGAAGAAGACGGCGCAGGATTGGCGGGACAACAAACTCCTCCGCGTTACCGCCGCGAACGTCCAGCGTTACTCCCTCTCCGCAGGTAACGGCATCCTTGAATTCACCCGTGCTCAGGACCAACCGTGGCAACTCACGAAGCCCCTGCAAACAAGGGCCAATGACAAGTTCGTCAATGCCGTCCTGGCCACCCTGTTGAACCTCGATGCCAAGCCGAGCACCCAGCCGGTGGTGCCGCCCACCGCAGCGAGCAGCGCCGCTCCGGTGATGAAGGTGACCATTCAGACGGCGGGCGCAGAGACGCCGCTCGACCTTATTTTTCAGCCCGCCAGCGCTCTCGATGCCGATCCCCTCGCCTCCGTTTCTGACCGCCCCGGACAGTTCGTTGTCCCCGCGAAAGTCTCCTCCCTGTGGCAGCTCCAGCCGAACCATCTGCGTGATACCAAGCTCATCCATGTGGATGAGAACGCCGTCACCGGGCTTCGCATCCGCAGCATCGCCCTGCCCGAAGTCGTGATGAACCGAGAAGGTGAAATCTGGATGCTCACCCGTCGTGGCCAAACCGAGCTCGCTCATGCGGAGCGTATCCATCGGCTGTTTGAAGGGCTGAATGCCGCCGTCATTCGCGAGTTCACTGCGGATGCCCCAGCCACGCTGGAGCCTTACGGATTGGACCAGCCCTTTCTGGAAATCGAATGGACCGAAAGCGGTAAACCGCGCGTTCTACAGTTCGGTCAAAGCACCGAGAAAGCCGTCTTCGCCAAAAACAAAGACGAGCCCTTCGTCTATCAGGTCTCCCCGCTCATGCTCGGAGCCATCCCGCCGGACAGCCTGAAATGGCGCGGCCCCGGCGTCTTGAATCTCAGCACCTTCGCCATCAAACGCATCATCATTTCTGAAGGAGCCACCGCGCCCATGACCCTTCATTACGATGCTTCCTTCGCCAAATGGCTGGGTGAGATCGCCGGTAAAGAAGTGAGCGATCAGATCGACCGCCACAAAGCCGACGCCTTACTGGAAAAGCTCGCCAATCTGCAAGCCGAAGACTGGAGCAGCGACGGCAGTTCCGCCTATCAAGCCCTCGCCAATCCCACCCTCACCGTTCAGATCCTTCTTCAAGATCCTACCAATCCCGATGCTGAAATGAAGCCCCTGAACATCGCCTTCGCCCCCACCATCCAAGGCAAGGAAACCGCCGTCTATTACGGCCGCGTGAATCAAGACGCCGATACCTTCCTCATCAGTCGTGACCTCTATAAGCTACTGACCACGACCGTGCTGAAAACGGCGCAGTAGTAAGGAAGAACGCACTGCTAAAAAATGACAAGGTGTAGATATTGCACTCCCTGTGTGACGGTTTAACATCAACTATCATGGACGCAGCCATCATTGAGAAAGAAGCGCTACGGCTCTCTGAGAGTCAGCGAGCCTTGCTGGCTGATCGACTGCTGCAAAGTCTGTCGAAGATTCCATTGGAACTTCAGACCGCTTGGATTCAGGAAGTGGATTCGCGAATGGAAGCCTTTAGAGAAGGGAAAATATCGGCTGTCGATGGTCAACAAGCCATTGCTGAACTCCGAGCCCTATTCCCCAGATGAAGTATCGTCTGTTAACGCCCGCCCTTGATGAAATATCTGATGCGGCAGAGTTCTACGACGAGCAAGTTCCGGGCCTTGGAGCTGATTTTATTGATGAGTTGGATGCTGCTATCACCCTTATTCTTCAGTTTCCTGAAGCGTGGGGACGAATCTCTAAAGGATACCGTCACTGCAATTTACGTCGTTTCCCCTACACGGTTATTTATTCAATCGAGAGCGCCGAAGCGGTTCTCATTGTTTCAGTCTTTCATCAGAGCAGGGCTCCCTTTTCTTGGAAGCGTAATTTGAGATAGGCGCTCAAATCGACTCTCTTTCAAATGTGAGCCTCCCCGTAAGCATCGCGTGTTATCCACGTTCTCTAGGCTCTGCCCTCATGAAAACACTGCTCGCCCTTACCCTGCTCCTCGCTCCCCTCTCTCATGCCGTTGAGAAGCCGAATGTGCTCTTCATTGTGATAGATGATCTGAATGACTGGATCGGCTGTCTGGGTGGGCATCCGCAGGTGAAGACGCCCTCTCTGGACAAGCTAGCGGCGCGGGGAACGCTGTTCACCAATGCCCACTGCCAGGCTCCGCTTTGCAATCCCTCCCGCAGTAGTTTTTTGACCGGGCTGCGACCGAGCACGACGGGAGTTTACGGTTTGATGCCGGGGATTCGTGAGGTGGAATCCCTGAAGCAGCAGGTCACGCTGCCGCAGGAGCTAATGAAGGCGGGTTGGTTCACTTACACTTGCGGGAAGATTTTTCATGACGGCTCGATCAAGCCGAAGGATCGCGCTGCGGAGTTCTCAGAATGGGGGCCGACTTCGCCCATGCCCATGCCGAAGACGCCCTTCGTGGGCATCTTCACGCATCCGGCGATGGATTGGGGCGTGTTCCCGGTGAATGACGAGGACCAGGCGGACTGGAAGATCGCGAGTGCGGCCATTGCCAAAATGAAGACCGTGCCGAAAGGCCAGCCGTGGTTCATCGCCGCTGGCTTCCGCCTTCCTCATGTGCCGTGTTATGCCTCGCAGAAGTGGTTTGATCTCTATCCTGACGAGACTTTGCAGATGCCGCTGATCAAGGAAGATGACCGCGCGGATCTGCCCCGCTTCGCGGATTACATGAACTGGAAACTTCCCGAACCGCGACTGATCACGCTGCGGGAACACCAGCAGTGGCGGCCTCTAGTGCGGGCCTATCTGGCGTGTGTGAGCTTCGTGGACAGTCAGATCGGTCGCGTGCTGGAGGCGCTCGATGAAAGTGGTCAGGCGGACAACACCATCGTCGTGGCCTTGAGCGATCACGGCTGGCATCTGGGCGAAAAAGGCATCACGGGCAAGAACACGCTCTGGGAACGGAGCACGCGCGTGCCCTTCATCTGGGCCGGTCCCGGCGTGACCAAGGGCCAACGCTGCGGTCGGCCAGCGGAGTTATTGGACATCATGCCGACGCTTCTGGAGATGCTTACTTTGCCAGAGCGGAAAGACCTCGACGGCCACAGTCTGGTATCGCAATTGAAGGACGCCAAAGCCACGCGTGAGTTCCCCGCGATCACGACGCACAATCAAAACAACCACGCGATCAGGACCGAACAGTGGCGCTATATTCGTTACGCGGACGGCAGTGAGGAATTGTATGATGAAGCCGCTGATCCGAATGAATGGAAGAACCTCGCCAGTGATCCGAAGCATGCGGTCACCAAGCGCGAGCTCGCCCAATGGCTGCCGAAGATCAATACCCACGCCGTCCCCGGCAGCGCCCAGCGCATCCTGACCTATGACGGAGAGACACCCGTCTGGGAAGGCGAGCCCATTGATCCCAAAGCCCCGTTCCCAGAGGCCGCGCTAAAGAAGTTGCCAGGGCCGACGCCTGAACCGCAGTAATTCCATCTCTCTAACGATGGGACAGCCACGACGTGTTGATGAGGCTTCGATGATGAAACGGAGGTTTCTTCACTGGGTCAGTCACCTACGGCTTAAGTTTCCGTCCATCCCACATCGCTGAGCAAAGTGGCTGGAGCGAATCGCCCTCGCAAGCCGACACGCCAATGGTGGGGCCAGTGCGGGAGCCGTTGCTACTTGAGCGTCTCATCCTTGAGTTCCATTAGATACGCCGTGAGATGCTTAATTTGGGCGTCCTGCATCACAAAAACGTCGCAGAAGAGAGTATTTCGGAAACTACCGTCTTTGCTGGCGAGGCGGATACTGCCTTCGGCTACGACGACGTTGCGCTCTTCGGTCATTCGACTTACCTCGATGGTGGGGTTGCCGATAATCGAGTCGGGCTCAATCTGCTTGATGAATTCTGGTTTGCCGGTTACGTGAACCGCGCCCGGTATGACCCATTCCACGTCGTCAGTCAGGCAAGATAGAATCACCGCGATGTCGGACTTGGTGAAGGCGTCCAAAAAAGTTTGGACGGTTTGTTTGTTTTGGCTCACGGCTGGACTTTTTGGCTTTCGTTCACGGGAGAGACGTATCGACGCCTAACTATTTGATCGTAAACAAAACTGTTATGTCTGTCACGAGCATTATGGCCGACAGTTTTGTTTCATATCAACGGAGTTTGTAGGGCGAGGCGGCTGCTTTTCACTCGTAGTTGCCTGATGGGCAACAAAAATGTTCCCGATGATGTTCAGGGGCGTCCTCTTTAGCTGTTACCTATGACCCTCAAGCTCGAAGATCAACTGAGGGGAGCCATCCGGCCCAACAAAGGCGTGACGAGATTTTGGCATCGCGGCAAGGAGAAAGTGAACCTTGTGTGGACGCTGCATTGCCTCGTGCACAACTTGGGCAAGCTCGTGGTCAATGCCCCTGATTACGTAGCGAAGCTCGCTAACAAAGCCCCCGCCAAAGCCTGAAAAGGCGGGTTAGAGTCCCGGAAACTTACCCAGAGAGTTAACCCAGACTCATCCGCTGCCCCCAGCCCGGCTTAGGCTGTCCAGCACCACCAGCGCTGAAGCCGCCACCAGCCCGACTTATGCTGCCCGGCACCAGCTTCATCCCTGAAAATCAAAGCAACCCACCCAGATCAAAAGCCCTAAAGCGACAGCCACGTTAGGCGTTTCCGGTCTCATTTGGATTTAGGCCGCTCACGCAAATAGGCATCAATCTCGTCCAAGTGCCCAAGACGAAGTAATTGAATGCAAAGTGCGCGGTAGCGGTCCCCGTCTTCGGGTGACGTGCGGGTAATGACGTGGTAGCGGTTGTCTCGGGACGCCTCGAAAATGTATTCCGAGCCATCGCAGACTGTTCGTTCTAATGAAGTAGGCATCTGCCAAAACTTCCGTGCTGCCAATGTCGAGCGAAGCGTCTGAACCTTTTTTTGCGTGATTGCATATGTGCGCTCGAAATCTAGTTTGCCGGGTTCATAGCCGCCCTTCCCGGTGAGGCGCTTGGCTACGGCGGTGCCGGAGCCGTCAGGCGCGACGGTAAGACGAACCGTCAGCGGAAAATTGAACGTGGGGAGCATGGTAAAGCGGTAAGTCTCCGCGTGCATTTGAGGGGACGGCTGAATGGATGGTTCTTTGAAGGCGCGGAGATGATTCGCATACCAACCGGCACCGAACTCTATCCCGCCGCGGCTAAATGCACCGGCTGGAAAGAACTCGGTGAGCGGATATTGCTCAGCGGCGCTGACCTTGAGGGTAAGCGCAATAATGTAGATGGCTAGAAAGGCGGTTTTCACAGGATGCGCGAGGAAGCGCCTAGACCTTATGGCTGCGGCAGGTCACGCGCAAGCGTGACCGTGGCATGCCAAGGC
>JANYJH010000021.1 GCA_025361865.1 Phragmitibacter sp. | reverse complement strand
CCTTCACGTTGTCCACCTCCGTGGATTCGACGATCTGAATTTCAAGCCCACGCAGACGGATAAAAATTTCATCCATCAGATCAACCGTCACCAATCCATCCGGCAGGGCTTCGTTGATGTCATCATAAGTCAGCGCGTCCTGCTCCTTCGCGAGGCGAATGAGGAAACGCAGCTTCTCCTGAACTTCGGGCGCATTGATGTTGTCATAGCTCTTCACCGGCACAGGTGCAGCACCCTCCTTTTTCGGGGGACGACCACGACGCTTCCGGTTCTCAGAATCGGCCTTCGCAGGCGCGGCTTCTGAGCCCCCCTCGGCAACGGGATGCTTGCGGGGCCTGCCTCTACGACGCTTGGGCAAGTCCGTATTCGCAGCGTGGGGCGCTGCTGGACTCGCTGACAAACGGAAGTCCTGGGGGTTAGCGGGGACGCTCATACTAAAGCGGGGGAACATTCTGGAGCCGTGCGCGGCGGTCAAGGTATTCTTTGCGAAGCGCTACAACGCGTTCGTTCAGCTTCCCGATGGTCGCCGCATCAATGCCCGGCTGCTTGAGCTGGGACTGCGCGCGCTGAAGCAGATTATGCACGCGCTTCATCTCCAGAACGTCGAGCGCCTGCACGGCTTCAGGCAGTCCGCCTTTGGGCATCGGCTGCGAATGCAACTGGCTCAAGGCGCTCTCTTCCTCCTTCTTCAAGGTCGAGAGGAAGCCCGTGAGCTTCGCCGGATCAGCGAGCTTCACGGAGGAGTTCCAGACGAGGCTCAACAGCTCCGTGCCGCTGATGTCCTTCAGAATTTCTTCGCGATCCGTCTCACGCAACCAGTCGAGAATCTCTTCATCGGACAAGGCCAGCGCGCAGAGCATGGAAGCCGTTTTATCCTGTGGCGGCAGGGACGGGGTCTGTTCTTGAGTGACGTTGGCGCTGGCTTGGTTGTTGGCCACGGGCTTGGCCGTCTTCGCGACTTGTCGGCGATACTCCGCTTCAGGAATTCCCAAGCGCATGGCCACCTTTTGCAAGGCCGCATCGCGAGCGATATTGTTCTCCAGCAGACGGATCATGGAAGCCATCTCACCCGCGAAACGGGTCTTTTCCCGCGTCTCATTCAAGTCGCGATTGCTGGAGGCGTAGTCGATCATGTGATCAAAGAAATCACGCGAGGCCTCCAGCGTTGCCTTGAAGGCTTCCGTTCCTTGACCGCGAATGAGCGAGTCCGGGTCTTCGCCTTTCGGCAGGGGTGCGACCTTCACGATGAGGCCGATGGGTGCGAGAATCACGAAGGCTCGCTCTGCGGCTTTATAGCCCGCGTTGTCTGAATCAAAACACAGCACCACTTCTTCGGCATGGCGCTTCAGCATCCGCGCATGGAACTCCGTGAAGGCCGTGCCGAGCGGGGCCACGACGTTCTCAAAGCCATGCTCAAACGCAGTGATGAGATCGAGCTGGCCTTCGCAGACGATGGCGCGATTCGCCTTGATGATTGGTCGCTTTGACTTGTCGAGACCGAAGAAAACTTTGCTCTTGTTGAAGAGCACCGTCTCCGGCGAGTTCAGGTATTTGGCTGATTTCGCGTTGGCATCCAGAAGCCGTCCGCTGAACGCGATGACCTCTCCGAAGTCATTCCGAATAGGGAACATCAACCGATGCCGGAAGCGCGGATAGACCTCGCCCGGCCGGTTGGAGTCTTCATCTCCACGAGCTAAAATGCCACCCGCGACGAGCAGGTTCTCCGTGAACTTTCGCGGCTCTGCCCATTGGCGGAGCAGTTGGCCTGAGGCCGGTGCATAGCCCATTTTCCAATTCCTCGCCGTGTCCGCATTGATGCCCCGTGACTTGAGATAAGCCCGCGCCTCTTCCGCATGAGTGCTCTTCATCAGCAGCTCGTGATACCATTCCGCGATCTCCGTGTGCAGCTTCACCAGACCATTCCGAATCTTCGCCACACGCTCCGCATTGGCATCCCAGACTTCTTCTTCAATGCGGATATGCGCGGTGTCAGCGAGCCGCTTCACGGCATCCATGAACGTGAGGCCATCGTGCTCCATCACGAAGCGGAAGGCATTGCCACCCGCGCCACAGCCGAAGCAGTGATAGGTGCCGCGTGCCGTATTGACATTAAAGGAAGGGGACTTCTCCGTGTGGAACGGACAGAGTCCCACCCAGTTCACGCCTGCCCGGCGTAACTTCACATAGCGCCCCACCAGATCCACGATGTCCGTGGCGGCAAGGATCTGCTGAAGTGTTTCTTCCGGGACGCGGGGCATGAGAGGCGGACTTTGCGCGAAAACGAGTCAGAAACAAGTCCGCAACCGAGTCATCTCAAGGCATCAAGCCGGAGTCACGATCCTCAAAGGAACAGTCGAGGCAAAATCAATGCGGTCATAAACCTCTTCCAAAGCAATGCTGATCCCTACTTCCGGCAAGGAAATGACAGCATTCATCCCTTTGGCTTCAGTAAGCAGCCAAGTTCCGTCAAGACCTCGTGCGTAGTGCTCAATGTGGGCTTCGTGCTGCGAGACCAGCACATACGACTGGAGGCTCACGATGCTCCGGTATTGCGAGGCTTTGGCTCCACGGTCATAGGCTTCTGTCGAATCAGAGAGGACTTCAAAAAGAACCGTGGGATTCGTCGAAGTGTGCTTCTGGTTATCTTCCTCATCATACTCTAAACGACCGCAATAAATGCTGGCGTCAGGATAGACACGGAGCCCGCTGGCTTGGACTTTAAGGCGAAGATCACTGTCGTAAGCAGCGCAGGGTTTTCCCTTCAAACGATTGCCAAGCTCACGGAGCAGATTCGCTTTGATCAGGCTGTGATTCGCTGAACCGCCCGCCATTCCGAACACGCCTTCCATGGGAAAAATCTCCCCATTCAAGTATTCGCTTTTATAAGCGGCTTCCCGCTCCAACCGGTAATACTCATCGGGCGTGTAGTAGTGAACAGCTTGTGGCAGACCCATCCGCCAATCTGCCATGATCCCTATGGCATGGCGAGATAAAAATAGAGCAGGCATTAGCCACGAGAATTTCCCAAGAAACAAGCGCGGACTCTGCGTAGTCCTCCGCCTATGAAACTCTGGATGGCTCTCTCAATGCTGGCTCTCGTTACGAACGTTTCGGCGCTGGAAAACAAACCGCTCCGTGCTGGCATCATCGGCTTGGACACATCCCACGTCGTGGCCTTTACCTCGACGCTGAACAAAGGTCCGAAGAATCCTGCCGACGCTGAGAAAGTCGCTGGCGTTCGTGTCGTCGCCGCTTATCCGCAGGGCAGCCCCGATATCAAATCAAGCACCGATCGCGTGCCGGAATACACGGAGAAGTGCAAGGCGCTCGGCGTGGAAATCGTGAACTCCATTGAAGATCTCGTGAGCAAGGTGGACGTGATCTTCCTCGAATCCAATGACGGTCGCGTGCATCTGGAACAGGTGCGACCCGTCCTCAAGGCGGGCAAGCCAGTGTTCATTGACAAGCCCATCGCGGCCAGCCTCGCCGATGCTATTCGCATTCTCGATGAAGCGAAGAAGGCGAAGGTGCCCTTGTTCTGCTCGTCATCGCTTCGCTTTAGCAAGAACACGCAAGCCGTCCGCAACGGCTCCATTGGCAAGGTCAAGCAAGGCGAAACCTTCAGCCCTGCGCATCTGGAGCCGACCCATCCCGACCTTTACTGGTATGGAGTTCACGGCATGGAATCCCTGTTCACGGTCATGGGCACCGGCTGCGTGAGCGTTCAGCGCAGCCTCTCTCTGGATGACAAGATTCAGGTCATCGGTAAATGGCCCGATGGCCGCATCGGCATCTTCTTGGAAGAGAATGGGAAAGATCGCAAAGGCTATGGCGGTCGCGCCATCGGCGAGAGCGGAGAAGCACCCATCGGGAGCTACGACGGCTATGACGTGCTCTTGTTTGAGATCATCCAAATGTTCCGCACGGGCATCGTTCCGGTGAGCGCCGAAGAGACACTGGAACTCTACGCCGCAATGGAAGCTGCCGATGAAAGCAAGCGACGGAACGGAGCAGAAGTGACCTTGAAGGAAGTGCTCGACAAGGCCCGAGCAGAGATCGCAGCGAAGCCTTGACCGGAGCGCGGAGCGTTCAACCTGAATTCCGAAGTTTTAAAAGCAGCCGAACGTCAAACCATACCCAAAGAGGAGGCGGTATTCCAAGGAGTGACGGCTTCCAGCCGTCAGCCCTAAAGATGTTGACGGCTGGAAGCCGTCGCTCCTTGACCGCGCTCCAAGCCTCAAGCAAACTCCGCGATCACTTCGATCTCAACCAAGGAACCGAGGGGGAGCTTCGCGACTTGGATGGTGGAGCGTGCGGGCTTGTGGCCTGCGAAGGCGGCTTCATAGAGCACGTTCACCTTGGCGAAGTCGCCCATGTCCTGAAGGAACATGGTGGCTTTGACCACGTTATTCATCTCCAGACCTGCGCCACCGAGCAGCGCTTTCACATTGGCGAGAACTTGTGTGGCCTGACCTTCCACTTCGGTGGCTTCGATCTTGCCAGAAGCAGGATTGATCGGAATCTGGCCGGAACAGAAGAGGAGATTACCCGTGCGAACGGCTTGGGAGTAGGGGCCGACAGCGGCGGGTGCGTTGGGCGTGGAGATGATTTGCATGTGATTGAAGGAAGAGGCTCGGACTATTGGGCGAGCGCGAATCTTGAAAAGGCGGATGGAAATGACAACCGAGAATCTTCGGCCCTAGCTCTTTCGGCGGCAGGCTTCGGTGTAGAAGGCATTACCCTTTCCAAGCGGCAGGCCGAGTTCCTTACAAAGCTGATACAGCTCCGAGTAGCCGATGTATTCAGGCACGCCGCCAGGAGTCGCGGTGAACTTGTTGCAGCCGAAACACATCTCAAAGGACGCCACCACCTGGCCCTTCGCATTGTAGAAAGCGAAGGCATGATGCGGCTTGTAGCAGGCCGTGCGTTCCTGTTTCGCCCGCGAAACCGTGAGCGCTTCCAGCAGGCGCTGGGTTTGTGCCGGACTGAGCTTCACGCCCTTTGGGTTCATCACGCCCTTGTGCATTCGGCCATTGATGAAGAAGGAAAAATCACTCTCCGCTGTGTAGTCGTAGCAAAAGCCTCGCACTTCCGTGAAGGCCACATTCGGCCAACTCACGCGGGTTCCCGGTGCAGGCGATGCCGATGCGCCAACGCCACGATAGGCGATGCAGGAGGGAAGCGAGGCCAGACAAGCCAAGGAAAAAGCGAGAAGGAGCGGGCGGAGGTTCATGCGGTAGCTACATCGCGTGAAGCGATGTCGTCAAATATGAAGTCGCAAGCGATCCTGATTCAAAGGCATAAAGTGAAGCTTCAAATTCATAACCCTTTGCGGCTTCGCGCCTTTGCGTGAGACTGAATTCTCACTACTGGCTCCTCGCTCCTCCATCCCATGCCTCTCACTTTCATCCGCTTCAAGCACGCCCGTTTCTCCGCTCGTTTCCCGGAGAACTACCGCTATTCCCGCAGTCATTATTGGATGGCTCCCGTGGAAGGCGAAGAGGGCGTCTGGCGCGTTGGCTTTACCAAGTTCGCCACGCGGATGCTTGGCGAGTTGGTGGACAGCAGCTTCAACGTGAAAGAAGGCGATCCCCTCGAGCCGGGCCAGACCATCGGCAGCGTGGAAGGTTTCAAAGCGGCGAGCGATGTCTATTGCACCATGCAAGGAACGTTCGCCAGCACCAATCCCGCCTTGCAAGAGGACGCCTGCATCGTGAAGAGCGATCCTTATGAAATCGGCTGGCTCTACGCGGCCCGAGGTGAACCGGAAGAGGACTCATTGGACGTGCATGGCTACATTGAAATGCTCTCGGCCACCATCCAGCGCATGGCGGACGAAGGGCATGGAGAGGAGTGAGCCAGGGCGGTGTGTCAGTGCGTCAGAAGTCGGTTCG
>JANYJH010000451.1 GCA_025361865.1 Phragmitibacter sp. | reverse complement strand
TCCTCGTGAGCGACCTCTCAGGCCAGGACAACATCCTTCACAAGGCGCAGCAGCTCGGCATCGACCTCAAACGCGGTAATGACGCCCATAGCATTCTTAAATTGGTAAAGCAGCGTGAGAACGATGGATATGCTTATGAAGCTGCCGATGCTTCACTGTTTCTTCTGATGCATAAGCAAATGGCTAAGCTTGTAAGAGATCCGCTAGCAGCTCATTTTGAAGTCTTAGCGTGGAACATTACTCATCGTCACGTTGAACAGGATACTACGAGACTTCAGCTTGATCAGCTTGAGGTTATTGGGGGTCAAACAACAACTGTTGAAAAAGAATTTCTTTCACCGGAAAAATCACGAACCGTCATATGCGAGGCAACTGTCAAACTTAAGATTGAAGATAGAATCGAACATGTTGTTGCTGAAGGCGATGGCCCGGTGAACGCGCTGGATCGCGCCTTGCGCAAAGCCTTATCCCAAGCCTATCCCGAGCTAGAGAAGGTCACGCTCTGTGACTACAAAGTCCGCATCATTGACAGCACCTCCGGCACCGCCGCGAAGACCCGCGTGCTCATCGAAAGCACCGATGGCCAAAACCATTGGGGCACCGTCGGAGTCGCCTGGAATATCATCGACGCAAGCTGGCAGGCGCTCGTGGACAGCTTCGAGTATTTCCTGAGCAAGCGCTGAGTGGGACTTGATGAATTGACACCCCTGCTACACGCAGGGGTGTTTTCTAAATTGTAGCCGCACCCTCAAGGCAGAGTCACTTGCAGACGCAGGAAGTAGCGAGGCTGGCCATTCGCAGAATCAGGCATCCCGACTTCAACGGGGATACGCCCGCTGCTGAGGCTTCCTAAGCTGAGACGAGAGGTTCCACCACCTGACCAAGTCCATGCTCCAGTGCCCGTCTTGCTGGCCAGATTCGACCAAGTGCCGCCGAGAGTCGTGGTCCCTTGAACGGTGTAGGTGACATCACTCATCGCTGGTTCTGGCATATCCAAATGGAGCCAGGTGCGGCTGCTTTGATTCACGGCGTAACCCACGCCAGCGGGCCCATCCGTCCCCGTGGCTGAGCTTGGATTTCTGCTCAAAGCATACTCGACCATGTTCGATACGCCGTCGTTATCAGGATCACGATTGGTGAGCGCAGGCAGACCACCGTTAGGGAACTGCGTGGTCTGCCACGCGGCAAATCCCGTAGCAGGAACGGTGCTCCCGCTTTGCCAGATGCTTCCACCTGCGCCGACGGTGATGAAGGTATGATTAAAGAACACCGCGCCATTGCGATCCGAGGTCGCCGACGCAGCGAACTGATACCAGTTCACGCCATCCTGCGAGAGCACGTCCACCCTGGCATTGCTGGCATCCTGATCAATCCCTGCCGTGAAATAGAAGCCATCACCATAGGCCATTCCATAGACCTCCTCCGAGTGCGCCCGATTGCTCGTGAACGTCTGTCCGCTATCCGTGGAAACACGCAGCTTGGAATACCAGCCGCTGCTGATGAAGCGGTTGTTCAGATAAGCGATCTGTCTCATGTCCTGCCAACTCGCCACGCCAGTGCCTGTTGAACGATCCAGCCAGTTCGTGCCGTCGGATGAGGTGAACACGATGGCCGTTCCGTTGCCGCCGCTGTAGCCCGTGAAAGCAAAGGCGCCACCACCATACGCGACACCTGCGAGAGTCTGAGTGGTGATCCCAGTCACGGTCACACTGCTCCAGGAAATCGCATTGGTAGATTTGAGAACGGTGCCTTTGTCCCCCACGGCGACATAAGTGGAACCACTGTAAGCGACGCCATAGAGCTCCGTGCTGGCCGTGGTGGACGCATAACGTCGCGTCCAGGAAATGCCATCTGTGGAGGTGTAAACGATGCCAATCCAACCTGCGTTATAATCCTCGCCCACAAGGACGAACTTTGACCCGTCCCAGAGGATGCTGTGAAAATAAATATTCAGGGATGAAGCCACGGTGCGGGTGGTCCAAGTGCTTCCATCAGGCGAAGTGAGGATGGCTCCGTTATCTCCCACAGCCACGACCAGCGACCCATTGGTGGCCACGGCATTCAGGTTTTCCGTCGTCCCGCTTGTGCGTTGCGTGAAGGTCCGCGTAGGATCGCTGACGGTGATGTTCTGCGTCAGCGTGGTCAATCCACCATGGCTATCGCTGACCCGCAAGGTGGCCGTGTAAGTGCCCCCAAAGGCAAAGGTCGGCGCGGTTTCAAAGCCATCCTGAATGATCGTTGATGAGCCGAAGTCCCAGGCATACGTGAGCGCATCCCCGTTCGCATCCGTGCCGCTGGCGGCGAAGTAGATGGGCTGCCGGGCGTTGCCAGTGCTCGGGTTCGCCGTAAAGCTCACACTCGGCGCGGTATTGCTCGGGTAAAAAGTATTGCTATAGCGGGTGACGCCGTTGTTCTCGACCGTGAGGAATTTGCCGAAGCCATAGGTCAACGCATAAGCGTTCGCCGCGACGGTGGTATTCCCTGATGATCGGGACCAAGTGCGGCCATCACTGGAGACGAGATTCGCATAGGGCGAGCCGCTTTCATCCATCGCCTCAGCCGTCGCCAAGAGAGTGCCATCATCGGCCACGGCCATGAGAAAGGTGCTCCAACGCGTGGTGCCGGGCATCGTGGCATTCTGCCAAGTGACGCCATGATCCGTGGAATACATCACGCCTGCATACCAGCCGACGGCATAGGCGGTCCCAGCAGTGGAGAACGTGGCATAGACATCCACCCCGAGGGATGGGCCTTGCGTCCAGTTCACGCCATCGAGTGATGTCCACACCAGTTCCGCATGAGAGTCACTGGTATTGTAGGCGATGGCGATCCACGTCGAGCCATCGTAAGTGATGCGGCGGAAGTCAGGCAGACCGCTCACGGTCGTCAGACTCCAGGAGATGCCATCGGCCGAACGCAAGACGACACCGCTGCTAGCCACAGCGATGAATTTACCACCTCCATAAGCAACCGCGCGAATGAACGGCAGGCCCGCAGTGAAGCTGGATGTATTCCAGGTGCGGCCATCGGCGGAATAGGTGATCTGAGCGTTT
>JANYJH010000416.1 GCA_025361865.1 Phragmitibacter sp. | reverse complement strand
GCCCGGCTCGGGCGCTGGAGCGATGACGATCCCGGTCGGGTCACTCAATCCCGTGATGAAATTCGGATTGAGGCTCGTGCCTGAAAGCGTGCTGTATTCAGCAATGGCTCCGGCTGATGGGATGGGGACGTAGAGGCTCGAACCTGCGATGGCGAGCTGATAGGGATTGCTTACGGAAGTGATAAAGGAAGCGTTCACCAGCACTCCAGCAGTGGTGTATTTTGAGATGGATTCGGTGTAGAAATCTCCGACGAAAAGTTCCGTTCCCGAGACTGCGATTCCATAAGGAAATACCAGCCCCGTGATGAGCGAGGAGTTCACGATGGCCCCTGAAGTCGTGTAAGCGCCGACAGATCCTGAGGCCAGATTGGTGACAAACAACGATGATCCCGAGATGGCGATCTGCTGCGGATTATTCAGCCCGGTGATCAGCGAATCATTGATCGTGGCTCCGAGCGTCGTGTATTGTCCGATCGTTCCTAAATCCGCATCCGCGACATACAGAAACGATCCTGAGATGGCCATCCCCAGCGGTGCGGACAAGCCCGTGATGAAGTTCGCATCCACGAGCGCACCTGTGGTGCTGTATTTGGCCACCGTTCCAGCGCTTGGGTCTGCGACAAAAATTCCATCGGACGAGGCGGTGATGCCCAATGGACTGTTCAAGCCGGTGAGCAGCGCGGGGTTGAGGGAAGAGCCGCCGAGAGTGTAGGAGCCAACGGTGTGGCTCGTGTCGTCAGCGATATACATTTGGGCTTCTGCCCGACTTGAAAGGACGAAGAGAAACGCCGCAAGGCAGTGCAATCGAAGGGTCTTGAAGGTGGCTTTCAAATGTTACGATTTAGTTATTAATAATATTAACTATAATTACCAATAAATAAAGCGCTTATCTTTGAATTTGGAGTGTCGGGACGCTTTAAGAGGGAAGAGGAGGCGTTGGATGAGTCTCACGCAAAGACGAGTAGATCCCTGGGAGCGCTGCCGTCCCGGCGGCGTTTCTATGGCACCCACTAACCCTAAGCCGTTCCGAAGGTTCACTCCAAGAACTCTTGGAAAGGGATGATTCGCACGAAACTAAGAAACGCCGCCGGGACGGCAGCGCTCCCAGGGCTATCTGCCACCTATACATGCATCACACTATTTGATCAGCGTTCGCTAAGCTGAATGACGGACGCCCTTTAAGGAAAAGGGAATCAAATCCACCTTGTTCGCTCTGCTGGCCAAGCGAACAAGAAGCGAGTGCTATGGCTCACCTCTTTGATCATCGATAGAGATTTTAGAGCCTCCTCACGTCGGCTGCTACTTGCTTTAAGCCATCACATCGGTGATGACGGTGCCTTTGTTGGCGATGGTGAATGGACGACCACTCGGTGACATGACGACCTGCTCGACGTTCATGCCCATGACGTGACCGATGGTCGCGTGGAAGTCCTGAATGGTGGCCATCTTGTCCGCTACCTCACGGCCTTGTTTGTCAGAAGAGCCATAGACGAAGCCGCCCTTCACGCCGCCGCCTGCGAGCAAGGTGCTGAAGACTTTCGGATAGTGATCGCGACCGCCTTTGCCATTGATCGTTGGCGTGCGACCGAACTCTGAGCAAAGCACCACCAGGGTGCTATCCAACAGGCCGCGTGAACTGAGATCTTCTAACAGAGCCGCGAGCGCTACATCGAGCTGACCGCCTTTGTCCTGCATGGCATCGTCCACATCGTTGTGCATATCGAAACTACCGTGGGAAACTTCCACAAAGCGCACATCATGCTCGATGAGGCGTCGTGCCAGCAGGCAACCTTGACCGAATTTATTGCGACCATACTTCTCGCGAAGTTCATCAGGCTCGTCGGTGAGCTTGAAGGCCTTCGTGTCATCGCTGCTCATGAGCTGCATGGTCGTGTCATAGAAATCCGTGTAGGCCTTCAGATTGATATCCTGAAACTTGGTGCGGAAATCAGAGTCGATCTTGTCCAACAAAGAGAGACGCTTCTTGAGCACATCCGTTCCGTCCGCAGACTGCGCATACTGCAAACCGGCCTCAGGATCATGAATGGGCAAAGGACTGGAAGCCGCCGCGAAGAAGCCATTTCCGTGATCAGGATTACGGTTCACGCAAACGCTGGAGGGCAGGGTCTTGTGGCTCGGCCCGAGAATATGCTGTGCCCAAGCCCCCATCGCAGGATGCTTGATGGTGCCGCGCTGTTCATAGCCTGTGCGCATGACATACTGACCCGCTGCGTGAACGCCGGTCTTGGAAGTCATCGAACGGATGATGGAAATCTTATCCCCCTGCCCTGCCAGTTTCGGCAAATAACCCGCGAGCTGGAAGTCGCCCTTCTTCGAGGACACCGCCTCGCTCGCGCCCTTGGTCTCGCCCGTCTTCGGATCAAGCGTATCAATGTGGCTCATGCCGCCCTGCATCTGGAGCCAGATGACACGCTTCGCCTTGCCAAAGCCAGGCATCTTCGTGAGATCTGGCTTCTCATCCGAAGCTGATTTATCAGCACCAAAACCCAGCAATGGGGTCAAGGACACCCCCAGAGTGGTCATGGCCATACGTTCTGCAAAATGGCGGCGTGACAGCGGATCAAGGCGGAAAAGGTCAAGGTTCATGGCAGGAAAGAAGAAGCTTTTTTTGACAGGATGGACAAGATTTGCAGAGGATTAACAAGAATAATTTATGAACTCATTTTTATGTGAATCTGAGCTAATCCCGTTAATCCTGTCTTAAAAATCTACTGAACGAAGACGAACTCGCGGGCATTGAAGAGCACCCAAGTGAGATCAGAGATGCTGAGGCCGCCATCGAGCGCTTCCTTGGCTTCCTTCATTTCGTTCTCCTTCGGGTGACGGCTGAAGAAGCTGAGATAGAGCGATTCGATATTCTGCTGCTGCTCTTCCTGCTTCATGGCCGTCGCCAGAACCAGAGAACGCGGGCTGCGCAGCACGCTCTGGGCTTCGCCATTCATCAGCATGAGCACCTGTGGAATGCTGCCTTCATCCGTATTGGCATCCGCAATCTGACGATCCGATTGGCCGAACATCCGAAGGAAATGCTGATCCTTCTCTGGCTGCGGAAGCTCAGAAGCACGGGCCAAAACGAGACCTTGCATGACTTCAGGCCGCACATGATCAGGATCGCCGTCATCCATGGCGGCCTGAGCTGCCGGGCCTTTCCCCTTCTTGCCCGGTTTAGCAGCCGCAGGGCCTTTCTTACCCATGCCTTTGCCCATCGCCAGCTTGGCACGGATTTCATCAGCGCTCATGCCCGGCTGGATGTCCATCGCTGCGCTGTATTTCTCAGCACGCTTGAGTTTATAGCCGTCCACCTTATCGCCAATGGCCAGTGTCACACAGGAATCCCAAGCCTGCTCAGCCGTCATGCGACGAAGCACCGGACCGGGGAAATAATAAGGCTCGCCGGGCGTGACCTGTTTGGTGATGGCTTCACGCTGATAAGCCTGCGTATTGCAGAGCAGTCGCATGAAGGAACGGATGTCGAACTTCAGGCGCACCATTTCCTTTGAGAGATGGTAGAGCAGCATCGGGTTGTTGGAAGCATTCACATCATCCAGATCAGTCACGGGTTCCTTAACTCCGATGCCGAAGATGAGCTTCCACAAACGGTTCGCGATGGTCATGGAGAACCGTGGATTTTCTGGGCTCGTCATCCAGTTCGCGAAGTCATAGCGGAGATTTTCATCGCCACCTTTCTTGCTCAAAGCCGCGCTCATTTCCTTGTAGCTGCGCAGATCATTGTCCTTCGGAGTCCAAGCGATCAGCTTCGGCGCGACAGGAGTCTTCGGCGCTGCGTCCTTGTATTTATAGTCATCGGGAAGCTTAACGTCGTTCTTGCCTGTGTCGTAAACCGCCAGCGCATTCACTTGAGCAAGTTTGCGCACGCGCTGCATTTCCTGCTGGGTCAGTTCGCCCTTCATGCCCTTGAGCATGTTTGCACCGCCGCCCTTCTTTTGATAAGTTTCGGTCGTGCCGAAGAACGAGGCCATTTCATAAAACTGGCGCTGGGTCCAATCCGCGAAAGGATGATCATGGCACTGCGCACAGGCCACGTTCGCACCGAGAAACGTCGAAAGCGTGATGGACAAATTATCGAGCCTCATGCCCTTGTCGCGCAGGAGGTAACCCGCCGAGCCGTTCTCCAGCAGCTTGCCGTCCGCCGTTAGCATGTCTTTCACGATCTGATTCCAGGGCTGGTTCGCGCGGAGTTGATCCTTGAACCATTCTTCATAGCTGAAGAACTTCGCCTTCTGAGCGTCGTCCGCCATCCGCAGCATGTCCGAGAAATAATCAAACATGCGCGAGTTAAAGCCATCGCTGGTCACCAGCTTGTCAATGACCTTAGCGCGCTTTGAAGGACTGGCATCGCCGAGGAAATCCATCGTCTCTTCACGCGTCGGAATGCGGCCCACGAGATCAAGATAAACGCGACGCACGAACTGTTCATCGCTCGCCAAAGCGTTCGGCTTCTCGCCCTTGGTCTTCAGGTTCAGGTTCACGATCTCATCAATCTTCGCGGCGGCTTCCGCCACAAAGCGATCCACGGGAATGCCCAATCCAGCGGGCTTCAGCGTCTTCGCGATCTCCTGATCCTCCTTCGTTAAACGCTCCAGAGGAAGCATCGCCACCACGCCATCGCGGGTTTGCAGAGAGATGTTTCCGTTCTCCACGCCACGGAAAGTCGCATCCACCGTGTGGCCTTGCGTGTCGTGCCAGATACGATACACCGCCTTGTCCGCAGAAGTGTTCGTCTCTTTCGCGAGGATTTCTGACTGAAGCTTTTTGGCCAGTTCACGATCCGCCGCCTGGAGCTTATCTAAAGCGATGGGATAGATGCTTCCGTCCTTTGTCTGAAGCACGATGCTCGAGCCTTCCATGCCCTGAAACGCTGCTTCTACGGCCCGGCCTTTGGCATCATGCCAAGTGTAATAAACCAAACCCTCCACTGGTTTTGGAGCGGCTGGTTTGGTCTCAGCCTGCACTGCGAAGGCACAGGTGAGAACGACGTAACTGACGGCAAATGAAGTCTTCATACAAAACGAAGCGGTAACTCTGACAAATCTAACGCTGAAACGATGCGCTTACTCAATTGTTGCAGATTAATTACTAGTGTCCCTGATTTGGGCTCCTTCGTCACTCAAAATTCAGGATGACAAAGCAGTGCTTAGCGCCCTTGTGAGGCCTGCCTTTCATGAACCCCACGCTCCGTCTGCTCTGCCTTTCCACCTTGATGACCGTCTTTGGTTTTGCGGGTGTGCAACCGCTGGCCGTGACCGTGATGGAGGCTCAGGGACTCGGCGCGACGACCATCGGCCTGCTCTCCGCGCTGATTTTCGGTGGCGTGCTGGTGCTTGCACCTTTCCAGCCCGCGCTGGTGGAACGCTTTGGAGCGCTGCGCACCTATCAAGCGGGCAAGGCGCTGGCCACACTGGGCTTCGTAGGCTGCGCCTGGGCCACGCTTCCCTGGCTATGGGCGATCTCGCTTTTACTGCTCGGTTTCGGCGGTGCCTTGACCTGGCCGCTGACGGACACTTTGATTGCCACTGAAGCACCGACCGGGAAGAAAGGCGCTTGGCTTGGCCTGTTTCAGTCGGGCATGGGACTGGCTTTCGCACTCGGTCCATTCGTCTCCGCAGCGCTCCAAAGTTGGCCCAAAGCGGTCTTCCTCGGTGCCGCGATCATTTGCGGACTGTCGAGCCTTCCTCTGATCGGCGGCAAACTGCCCACGCCTGTCGAAGAGGATGACACACCGAGTTGGGAGGTTTGGCGAAACGCTACCGGACTGGCCATCGTGGCGTTTCTCGGCGGGCTGTTTGAGAACGGCACGCATACCGTGGGCACGCTCGTCGCGCTGGCTCTGGGCTGGTCGGGAGCCGCCTCCGTGGCCTTGCCGGGAGTGATCGCCGCCGGTTCCTTCGCCATTCAATATCCACTGGGTCGTATCGCCGACAAGCGCGGCACTCGCGGCGTCTTGCTCGCGGGACTGACAGGACTTGCGCTCAGCTTGGCCGCCATGCCGCTCGTCGGTCATTGGTCGCCGCTGCTCTGGGTTCTCGGCTTCATCTGGGGCTCCGCAGGCGGTTGCCTTTACACATTGGCCATGACCGGCAGTGCCCAGGTTTTTCCTGAGCGACAAATCGCTTCCGTAACCACCCTGATGGTGCTCGGCTACACCGTCGGTTCAGCCATCGGCCCCGTGCTCGGTGGCGTGGCTGTGGATGCTTCTCCGCTCTGGGGTGTGGCCTTGGTCTTCGGCCCGCTAGCGCTGATCGGCTGGTTCGTAGCCTTCAAGCAGAAGGTCTTTTGCTAGAGCTAATCCAATAGGAAGAGCAGTCGTTGAATGATCCTCACGCAAAGCCGCGAAGCCGCAAAGTTCTGAACTGAATCATCCACAAATTTTTGCGGCTTTGCGTGAGACTTTTAGATTAAAGGGGAGAGACGAACTTCCTTTCCTGCCTCCCTCTTCAGCGAAGCAAAGTAGCCATCATCGCTCCGCGTGATGAGCGAGGGATTTGGCCGAAGCGGTCCGTGCGTCATTCGGACATCGGCCTCTCTGGTGAAGCAATTTAGCCTATGAAACGGGTCGAGAGTCACCGCGCCATCGAGCGTTGGTCCTCGTAGCGAAACCACAAGGCTCGTCACGCGGAGCGATGACGGCTACTTTGCTTCGCGGAAGAGAACGCTCTCCTACCAAGGAAGCTCTCTCCAGGCCCGCTCTGGCTCTGGATTTCAATGAACCTTTGATCAGCGATTCCTTCAGAGGACGCCCTTACCGGATATAGCTATACCGAGAAGATCAACGACACATTCGAGCCGCCGAAGCCGCTGGAGTTGCTGATGGCGGTGAGCGGATGTCCGTCGATGGCTTCGGTGATGATGGGCACGCCTGCACAGGCGGGATCCAGTTGCGTGATGTTCGCTGAAACGGGATAGAACTTCTCGCTCAAAGCAAGGCAGCAGAACGCGGCTTCCATCGCTCCGGCCAAGGACAAGCCGTGACCGGTAAGGCTCTTGGTGCTGCTCACGTTCGGGAATCGAGTGGCGCCGAAGACGGTGCGCAGGGCGTTGATCTCAGCCACATCACCCGCGATGGTGGACGTGGCGTGAGCATTGAGATAGTCCATCTCTTCCGGCTTCATTTGAGCATCTGCGAGCGCATTCGTCATCGCACGCGCCAAGCCGGAACCCGTGGGGTCTGGCGCGACGACATCATAGCCATCGCTAGCCTGTCCCCAACCGCGAACCTTCGCGTAAATTTTAGCCCCGCGCGCAGCAGCTTCTTGAGCGTCTTCCAGCACGAGAACGGCGCTGCCGCCCGTGATGATGAACCCTTCACGCGCAGCGTCAAAGGCCCGTGGTGCAAGGCGTGGATCACTCTGAGAACTGAGCGCGCGCAAGGAAGCGAAGGGCAGGATATTGCACGGATGACAATCCTCCGCGCCGACGACGAGCATCCGCTTCTGCCGACCCAGACGGATCTGATCCATCGCTGCGCCCAAGGCATGAGCCGAAGAAGCACACGCGCTGGAAAATCCGAGGGATGAACCTTTGATGTGGAACCTCGCGGTGAGATTCAGATGCAGCGAGTTCGGCATTCCCGTGATGACGAGCGGAGCTGAGGTGCGGTTCGCTCCGCGCTCCAGCACGGAAGAAAGCGCGGCATGAGTGAGCCACGAAGAACCTGCTGAGGCACAATACAAACCAGTGTCAGGATTTGATACGATGTCCGCTGGAAGCTGTGCATCCGCGATGGCTTCTTCAATGGCTGCGATGGCGTAAAGCGCATTCGGAGTCATGGTGCGCAGTTGTGAGCGCGTCATGCTTACCTTCTCTGGAAACGTCCAGTCCTGCGGATCGAGCGAAGGAAACGTGAAGCCCTTCACGGTGCCCGCCATCTTTACCGAGGACTTCGCTTCAATGAGCTCAGGCATGACTTCCACGCCGCTGCGGCATTCGCGCAGACTCGCCAGCACTTCGCTGCGCTGATTACCAATGCTGGTGATGAAGCCTAAGCCGGTGACGACGACCTCATTCATGAGGCAGGCAAAGCTTCTGCGTGCATGTCTTTGAACTTACTCAGCAGGTAGCTCTTCAGCGAACCGAGCGTGTGAATATCCCGCAGTTCCTGATTGGGAATCGTGAGGCCGAAGACTTCTTCCGCCGTCATCACCACCTCGATCATGCCGAAGGAGTCCATGCCGAGATCATCCACGAGACGCGTGTCATTCGTGGCGGTGGCCAACTGCGCCGTGTGAGTGTCCGGCAGGTCACGCGCCAAGACGCCATTGATGATTTTGGACAAGTCCTCTTCAGCGTGCGTCGTTTGGAATCGGAGGGCGGCTTCCACTGATTCAGGGCTGCAACGCTTCAGAGCGGAGGTGATTTCTTGTTCGCGAGTGGCGGTCATGATTTTTTGGGCGAGTTGAATTATGGCGCGTCTCATTCAGCTTGCAAGGGCAGGCTGGGTTCGCGTATGAAGCGGGGTGATTTTAAAGTGTCATGGATACGAAGCAGGCCCGGCGGGTAACTCTGGCCACAGCAAATTCACGCGGTGGAACCTGCTGCTTGTCATACTCCTCATGGGTTCGGGGTGCCTGAAAGCCTCGGAGCAGGCGCGCGCCAAGCCCTCGGAAGTTCTTCGTCTGACTTATGAGTTGGCGAACCAGCATCGCTACACGGACGCCGAAACTCATCTCACCAAAAAAGCGCTGGAGCAGATGCACAGCGTCATGGCTCGGCTTGCGGGCGGTCACGAAAAGCTCTGGGACGGTTGGACAAAGAACGGCACCATCATCCGCATTGATATCCTTAAGGAGGACATTCAGCAGGACAGAGCAACGGTTCGTTATAAGCTGCATTACCAGAACTCTTCAGTGAAGGAAGATGAGGATGATTTCGTGCTCGAAGACGGTCAGTGGAAGTTCCTGCCCTGACGCATCAGGCGAAGTCGATCATCGCTTGATCAGAAATGGTGATGTCCTTGGACGAGTTGTAGCACTCATGCAGGTAGTCCGTGAACCGAGGCGGTGTGGGAACGCCATCTTCCACCGCGCGTGAGTTGTCGAAGGCCGTATTGAGCGAAGCAAAGCTTCCGTAGAGCCTCATGGCACCGAGCATGAAGCGCTTGTTGCACTTGCCGAAGAGTTCATAAAAGTGCGGCTGCAACTCCGCTGCTTCATGGAAGGTGGCCTGTCGGAAATCCGAACCTTTCTTCCGCTTCATCGCGCGGGAGAAGGCGTCATTGATCTCACCAAAGGAACAGCTTTGTTCATCGCCTGCTCCCAGATGATAAGTCGTGTGATGAAGCTTCTTCGCTCGCACTAGATGGAGCAGCGCCTGTGCCACATAATCAACCGGCACCACATCAATGCGTGAGGTCAGCGGTGCCGTCACCATCCGCAGAGCATCCGACATGCGGAACGCCCAGAAGATACTGCCGGAAGGCTTGCAGCCCAGCTTGCTGTGACCGACCACGATAGTCGGGCGCACGATGACCAGCGGACAGTTCGGCAACTCCTCACGGAGACGCCTCTCAGCTTCCGCTTTGCTCTCGGTGTAAGGCACAAAGTGACGCAGTTTCGGCTGCGGATACATGTCCTCCTGCACCACATGAGGCGGCTTGGAGCCGCAAATCATCGCCGTGCTCACATGAATGAGTCTCCGCAAGTGAGGCAGCTTCGACACCATGTGCGCAAAGGCCAGCGTGCCGTCCACATTCGTCGTCCAGACTTCAGGATGCGGCCCGAAAGAGGTAATGCCTGCGCAGTTGATCACCAGCGTCACCTTCTGCAAACGCGGATCATCCGCGAACGATTCCGTCGTGGTCAGACCTCCGCAGACGATGTTCTCGACACGGATGCGCTCAATGTTTTCTTCAGAGACTTCAAAGCGACGCAGCGACTTCCAGACCCGCTCCAGCCCTTCGCTGGGCGTCTTTGCACGCACTACCAGCAGGACTTTCAGGCCGGACAGCTCCTCGTTTTGGAGGAGTTCCGAGAGAATCGCACCTCCGAGAAACCCCGTGGCACCAGCTAGTAATAAACAATCTTTTGTCGTGGACATTTAAACGCTTTCCATCAAATCCAGATCAAGTCAAAGCGGCTTGCACTTCCTGTTAGTAAGGGATTATCCTATTGTTCGTCGGGTCAGACCGGAAGCGCCCCTTTCATCTTGTGACAGGTGCAGTTTCCCCAGCGGTAGAGCCGCATCCTATGCAGGAGATTGCGGACCTCAGAAGCGCCGCCGCCAATGATAACCTCCGGCAAGGTCAGACCAAAAACCGCCAGACTAATGGAAGGCTCCAACGCCACCACGCAGTGCCAGGTTTGTTTCGGCACAAAGAGCGCATCACCCGGCTCACAGCGCGCATAGAGACCGTTCGTCTTCGCGAACATCGCACTCTCCCGAGGCTGCTGATTGAGCTTCGAGATATTGATGTCACTCAACGTCGCACCCCAGTCATATTTGCGGGACTGGCACATGTTCTCCGCGTTTTCAGGCGGGAAAAGCAGGAACTCCTTCACGCCCTTCACCTGACAGAACCAGTTGTTCGGAAAGTCATAGTGCAAACCAGTCACCGTGTTCGCAGGCCCCATGAAAACATATTCCCAAGTCCAACGCCAGCCCTTCCATAAGGAGCGGATGGCGAAGTCCTTTTTCAGTTCAGGGAACTCTTTCAAAATGTCCCACTGCGCCAGATAGACCTTGTTCGGCGTGAACGATTGAAGATGCGCCCAGTTGAGATGAAACTTCTCTCCGCGCCGCAGCCCCTTCCAAACCCTGTCCGGGCACAACCCCGTATTCTCGCTCCAGTTGGCCCTGATCTTCGCGGCCTCATCCTCCAGTTCCCGCAAGTAGGGAGCCACAGGCAGCATGAGCGGCTCCTTCGTCACGCCTTGCTCCACCAGCCCGTTCTGGAAGCTCGTCACCACCTCGCTGCCGTCCTTGTGCTTTAGATCCGCGATCTGATTAAACGTCCACTTCTCCCAGACTGGCCATCGTTTGACCGCGCCCTTGACCAGTAAGGGACGAGTGCGCGGTTTGAAGCCGCCTTGTTTTTCCAGCTCTTCAATCGTGATCGTATCCACGAGTTGAAAAGTAGGGCCTTCATAGATATTCATGTGCCAAGAATCAAGACGTTCGGCCTTCGGTTCAAGTCCTAAATACCTTTCATTCTCCGATCTTCGATTAGGAAAGACAATTAGAGAGCGCTTTCTAAACGTGTGCTGGGACACGATGCTTGAGCATTTTCCGGCGCACCAGTTCGACACCGCTCAACATCACTCCGCCAATCAGTAGCATCCACAGCGCGTTCGTTTGACGGGCCTCCATGGGCTTCACGAGGGTGAGCTCAATGAGCGCGTGATCCTTGAGCTTGCGGAAATGATGCACCGTTCCTTCCAGCGGCACTTCGACTGCTAGAGAGACGCGGCCCACGGGCTTGAGTTGCGGTGTGGCAGGCACTGCTGAGAGGGCTTTGTTGCGGGCCTCTGATCCATCTGCTCTCCCTTGAAGGACGGAGGATGCCGACGAATCCATGGCTAAAGAATTCACCATGGAGTTGCCAGCCACGGATGACGAAAAGGAA
>JANYJH010000366.1 GCA_025361865.1 Phragmitibacter sp. | reverse complement strand
GATTCCTCTTCTGCTTCGGTGATCGTCAACTATCCGCAAGGCCCCTACAACGGCAGTTATGCCAATGGAATCTTTTCAGTGGGTGACCTCGATATTCAGTCCTTTGCTCCTGTGGCTGGTCCACTGGCCTTCTGGATCAATGGAGTTTATTACGTGCGCGGAAATATTTATGAGAACACCTATGCAGGCCCGAATGGTCAGGTGCTCACCATCAGCGGCACTTCTGACAATATTGCCTTATCCGGTTCGGATGGCAGCAATGACTTCACTGGAACTTATCAAGGGACAGGCGGCGTCTTTATTGTGGGATTCTCCAACGGTGTCTATCTTCCTGCCTGTCCCGCCAATGCTGATGGCTCCCTTCAACTCGCCGCCGCCGCGCCACCGAGCCAATATCCTCCAGCCATTTCTGTCCCCGGTTATGCAGTGTGGCAATTTCTGGGCACAGCTCCCAATGATCTGAACCCAAGTCTCACGGCTGCTTATTATGGGAATGCTGCCGCCACTGGTTCAACGAATTCAGCGCCACAAAACAAAATGTTTTTGAAGATTGATACCGATGGATCCGGCCTCGTGACTTTGACTGATTATTCCACCCAAACATCCAAAACGGGGCACTACGAAATCGAAGCTCCCCATCTTTTTCAGTCGTCCACCGATCATCGGTTACCCATGCCTCTGTTGGCTGTTGATCCTTTTCAGAACAACACGATCTGGGATCCCTTGAGCAACCCTTCAGGCCGACCTGCCACAGTGTTGGTCGGAGGCGAAGTCTGGCGCTATCATGGAACAGATGGCAATGGGGTTGCGACTTACACGGGGTATTACGACGGGCAAAGCCTTACGCTGGGCGCGCCGGGTCGTGATGGTGGCCAAGCAGTGGCGCTCAACAATCCCTTGGGAACCAATTATCAGGGGACTTACCTCAACGGCACGTTCAACGTGATCAAAGTTCCACATCTGGAAGTGGTTACTGGTAACAGCACCGGAGGCCATGTAGCTGCGACTGGTTTGGGACTTCAGTCCATCAACGGAGACCTGGACATTTTGGGGAATATCCTAAGCATGGGTTCGTTGACGGGTATTCAAAATACAGCGGGCCTCACCGTGGGTTTCAGTGATATCCTGAACTCAACGAGTGGAATCAGATCGGCAACGGTGCAATTTGGAGTGGGGCGACAGAACAGCAACTGGTTGTGGTCAAGAGCCACCACCGATGGGTCAATGAGTTCTGTGCCCATGATGAAACTAGATTCGCAGCATCAGTTGATGCTCTATTCACCATCAGACCCGAATGTTCCCGCAGTCACGATAAGTCCCACCGGGGAATCCAGCTTCAACGGCCCGGTTCATCTTAAGCCACAAGGGGATTTGGGCATGGGGGCTTTTGGCCAGTCCCAGCAGTAAGAACTTACAAAGGGGTAACACCAGACTTCTTTAACTTTCTTATTGTCCTATGACTATCTTTCATCAAGTCCGTCGCTGGCCGTCAGTCGTGAGGACAGCCGTGGTTCTCATCGAGGTTACCGCCATGCTGACCCAGAGTCTGGCTGCAGGCCCCGATTGGTGGACACAGCGGGGAGTGATTGTGCAGGGGGTGGCCCCCAATGAATATGCCGCCATCAACCAGGGGCAGTTGAAGAACCTGGCCTCGGCGGCCGTCCTGGAAATGGATGTCAAGCTTTCCGGCGGAGCGGGAGACATTCTGCATAGCTTGGTTTCTGGTTGGAGACACTCAAACCCCCACGATTACGACCCGGTAAACCTTGGGCAGCTCAAAAATCTGGCCAAACCCTTTTATGACAGGCTTATCACCGAAGGGGTCATTGTCGGTTACCCGTGGAACAGTGGTTCAACGCCTCAGGACTATGCGCTCGTCAACATCGGACAGGCCAAGAACTTGTTCGCTTTCACTTTGATTCAGAGCGGCAATGGCACCATCAATGGATCTGGTGGTGCGGAGACAGGCTGGCAACTGGTGATCAATGGAAACACCCTTCCTTACAATGTGGGATTAGGTCATGCCCATGGTGCAACGCCAACCAATCCGACAGCATCGGTTCCCCTCACGCTAGGATACGGAAAGAATAAGTCTTTTACGGAAGAAAAAAGCGAAAACCCTCCAGACCTTCCTTCGCCCTACGTGGAAGTGAAATATGATGGAGATTCCTTATACAGTAACATTGAGTATTGGGCCGATCAACCCATGCCACAACCCATGTTAACTCATCCGAGTCCCATGTCATGGGAAGCGCTCGGTTACACCCCAACTTCATTTGTTAATGCTCAAGGGCAGAGTGATCCAGTGCCAGGATATCCACCCTACGATGATTTATATTACCAATATGATTGGAGTTACTATATCCAACCTGCCCCCAAGTGGGAGGCTAACTGGGTGGATCAAGTAGATCCCAATGATTCTACAGGGATTCCAATCCCAGTGGACATGGGGGAATGGAAGACTCAACCATTAGATTACTCTCATGGCGGATCTGGCCTTAGCGTAAGCCTTTCGTCTCCACCAACCTTGGATGATTTATTACCCGTAGCTAAGAATGAGTTTCTCAAGGACAAGCCTACAGATGACTGGCTATGGTTTACTTTTACACCTGACAAGATCATTTCAGGTGTCCACCATGATGGCAGCGAAGCACAACCCGGACGCATTTGGAGTGCTCATGCAACTGGGACGGTTCGTGCGACCTATCCAAATCCGAATTACAAGGCTCTAAGGAACACACCCGTTTACTTCGAGATCAGATATTCGCCAGCCTCTGAGAGTGACAAAACTTATTATCCGTTTAAAAAAGTAAAGCTGATCATTAAAAAAGGCGAATCGGCCAGTGAACCATGGTTCATTGTCCCAAGTGCAGGAGAAGAGATTGAGGTGCGATCCATCGAACAAGATGATCCGACACCTCCCCCCCCACCCCCTTATACGATTACGGGAAGTGATTCCACTGGCCCACGCTACCGCAAGGTCGGCTTGAACGGCGTCCCGCTGGCAGATGGCAAACCCCAGCACAAAGATGAATCAGGGGAAAGCCCTGAAGAAACTTATATCGATGCTTTCACGAGGGAGCTACGGCATTCGGTCAGTGATGTTTATGTTTCTTTGGAAAGCAGCCTGATGCCGCTCATGGTGCGCCGTGATGTGGTTTCGGAAGCCTGGAACGGGCGCAGTGGGCTGGCCCCCAGCGAGCGCCCAGACCGGCCTTTTGGAGCCGGCTGGACTTCGAACCTTTGTGCCAGCATCCGTATTGAAAAAGAGGGCCGGAGAGCCGTGGTCACTGATGAGCAGGGTGCCACCGAGGTCTTTGCCTACAATCGCAAGACGACGAGTTGGATCCATACCCGCGAAGAAAGATCGGATCAAAAAACCCAATGGAACCAATTGAAAGCCGTGAAAGACGGAGATGCTTGGATATACGTCCTTAAGAAGCGTTATGGAACAACCTGCACCTACCACTTGGCACCACTGACCCAGAGTTTTCCCTCAAACCGTGAGGACGAGCAGGGTGATATGGTGCACTACATTTATTATCGTCTCGATTCCGTCACGGACAGATTGGGCAACAGGCTGAACTACACCTATTCCACGGCCTCGCCCCTCATCCCCAGTGCCATCACGGATCCTAACCGTCCCGGCCACTCCATCTCTATTCAGCAGGAGGGTGGCGTGGTCACCGCTGTGCGCGGCCCGAGTGGTGACACCACCTCCTATGGTTATCAAACCTTGACGGATGCTGCAGCCGATAAGGAACGTGTATTGCTGCTGACCTCCGTCACCAAGGACAATGCCAGTGTCAGCTATGACTATGTTTCGCAACTGGAAGAGGACATCGACGGAATCCTTCCGCCAAGTCCCACCTGGCAGCACGTTGCCCTTTCGCAGATCACGGATGAAAGGAATGGTCAGTATAAATTTGATTTAGAGCTCAACAGGGGCGTGAAATACGATGAGGTGGATGGAGCGGATATTACAGAAAGGCAGCAGCTCGGTCTGCCACTTCAGATCACACGCGTCCAGTCTCCTACCTCCATCTTCAGAATTACAGGATATCATGAGTTCCGCCATCTTGGGGGACCGGAGCAAAGTTTCAGTGCCGCCACGACAGTGTCCAGTTCGGCGGTTGACTATCAGTATTCTTTTGGAAACCCCTCGGTGTATATTCCAATCGAACATGACGAGGATGATCCCGCAGACAAGGATCGGAGCCTTCATCTGAGCATCGGCTTTACGAACCTCGTGATTGTCATGCCTTACGTCAGGGGGGCTTCCGGCAACACCATTTTCCCTTACGAAAGCTATGAGTTCGATCCCAATTACGGCATGGCCCTTTCTTCCGCCACGGATATCAATGGGAATACCACCACCTTTGAATACGACGGAAGCGGAAGTTATCTAATCACGGGATTTGATGATCCTGTTTCTCAAACGACAGATGCCGGAACCAAAACCTACACCTATGATGCCGAGACACGGGTCATGAGCTCGGTCACGGATGAACGCGGGGTTTCCACGGTTTATGACATCGAAGGAGGCACGGGGCTGCGCACCAAAGAAACCATTTCAGGACCCGGTGGTGGTGGACGGATCACAGATTTCACCTATGGCTCAGGTGGTTTTGCTGGTTTCCTTGCTCAAAAAAAGGTTCATTCCTCTGGTCAACAGGGACAAGAAATGCCTGAAACGATCACGACTTATGTCCCCGATTCTCAAGGTCGCGTTGCTTCCGAAACAACCACCGCTGCTAATTCCCCCCTCACCACCGCATATTTCTATGATTTGAACGGCAGCAAGACCGGGGTGACAGATGCCAATGGAAATAGCACCCTATTTCAATACGATCAGCATCATCGCTTGCGTTACGTTACCCATCCCGACGGAAGCCAGAAGAGGATGTGTTACGACCTCCACGGCAATCTCGTCAAGGAAGTCAACGAAATCGGAACAGCCACCGAGCATACCTATGACGCTTTGAACCGGCGCACCCAGAGCACGACCACTGTCGCTCCCGGCAAGGTGATCTCCCATTCCTTTGAATACAACAGCATGAACCTGCCCACGAAGGAAACAGATCCCCGAGGGAAGGTCACCCTCCACAATTATGATGGTTTGGGGAGACGAATCTTGACCGATGACGGGGGATTCACCACCAAATATGCGTATGGTGCCAATTCAGGGGGCGGCCTTTTTGACACCGCCAGCTTCAAGCCCACGAAGATCACTGAGCCTTCTGGAAAAGTGACGGACATCACTTATGATGCCAACTATCGTCCGATCACACAGACCACTACCGACGCAGGCACCACCTCCACAGAATATGATGAAACAGGTCACCCGGTAAAGGTAACTGACGCTCTGGGCCATGTCATGGTGATGGACTATGACGCGCTTGGTCAGGCGGTCAAAGTCACTCATCCTGATGGCACAACCCAGCAAAATTTTTACACCCATAGTGGACAAGTCTGGAAGACCGTCGACGCGCTCCAACGGACCACCACCACCACCTATGATGCGGCGGGCCGGGCGATTCAAATAACGAATGCCGCCAATGTCAGTGTTTTCAAAACCTATGATGCCAATGGCAATGCCCTGACCGTTTCCGATCCTCGTGATCCCAGCCGTCACACGACCACGGAATACGACAACCGGAACCGCCCCATCCACGTCACGCTTCCAGCAGTGGGAGCAGGAACGGCTCAGACCTACACCAAGTATGATGCCTTGGGCAATGCTCTCTGCGTTTGGGATCCCTTGGGTTTTGCGACCCAGAAAGAGTATGACGCAGTCGGACGCGTCACCAAGATCACCGATGCACTGAATCAGATCACCAGCACCACCTATGATGCCAACAGCAATGTGCTCTCGGTGACCAATGCCCGCAATGTCACCACACAGAACACCTATGACAGTCACAACCGATTGACCCGAAGCGTTGATCCGGCCTCTATTGCCAATAACTTCGAGTATGACGAGGCGGGGAACCGCACCGTGGTCAAAGACGGGATGGGGAACACCACCCGCCTTACCTATGACAAGGTGAACCGCGTGCTGACAGAAACCCATCCCGGAGGAGACGTCACCACCACCACTTACAACGCTCTTTACAAAATAGACCGACGAGATTCTCTGGGAAACACCCACCTAGACTACGACAGCATGGGCCGCGTGCTTAAGATGACCAGCACCGAAGGTCTGCGTAATTACAGCTATGACGATGGCGGACAGCTTCTTGAGGTCACGGAATCCAATCGTGCAGAAGCCAGGGTGGCCTACACCTACGATCTCTTGGGCCGTATCCAGACGGAAACCTCCCGGGGACTTCTGCATACCTATGGGTATGATGACGCTGGCAACCGCACTTACGCCGCCTATGGCACCGGACGGAGTGTAGAAACCACCTTTGATGCTCTCAACCGCCCTTCGACCATCACAGAAGGCGGACACGTCACCACGTATCACTACGATCTGGCCGGGCGTGCCGTGCAGCAGGATTCAGGCAACGGCCAGTGCAGTGAAAACACGTATGACCCGCTGGGCCGCCTTCAGCAGCGGGTGCTCTACACCAATGCCACCAAGACCACTGCAATAGCTGCCTTCCACTGGAGCCATGATGCCATGGGGAACGTGACCCATGCGGCTGAGCTCTGGCCCGGCGGTCTGGCCCGAGGCAACGGGTGGCGCACCACGGAGATGATCTACGACAATGATGAGCGCCTCCAGCAAGAAACCGTCACCGATCCACCGAGCCTTGGAGGAGTGGCTTCAAATCCCAAGGTGACAGTCTATGGCTACGATGCCGCCCATAACCGCACCACCAAGGTTGAGGCTGGGGGCACTCCAGCCGTCACCAAGAGCCTTACATACTTCTTCAACAGCGACAACCAGCTCACCAAGTGGGTCGAATCCAGCAACACAGCTCCAGAGCGCACCACTAGCCTCGCTTATGACCATAATGGCAACCGGACCAGCCAGACCATCAGCACGACGGGAACCGCTGGAGATCACACCACCAACTATGCTTGGGACAGCCTGAATCGGCTCAAGCAAGTGACACTGCCGGACGGGAGCACCCATCAATATGGGTATGACTACCGCACCCGCAGAATCAGCGTGCAGGATGGAAGCGTGACCCAGGCCATCGTGTTCAGCGGAGGCTTGAGCCTCGCGGAGTATGGAGTGGCCACAGCCGCTCAGGGCATTTCCAATCCCGGCACCCCCAGTGTGCAATACCAGCGCGGCCCGGACATGGGCGGAGGCGTGGGCGGACTGCTCTATTCGGTGCGGGGTTCAGTTACCAAGTTCAATCTGAGCAACGGACGTGGAGACATCGTGGCCCAGAGCAACAGCAGCGGAGCGCTGACGTGGACCGCCAGTTATGAAGCCTTTGGCAAACGCCCCAAGGAGACGGGCGTGAACCTCGACAAACAGCGGGGCAACAGCAAGGACGAAGACCCGACAGGCCTGTTGAACGAAGGGTTTCGCTACCGGGATCTGGAGAGTGGCGTGTGGCTGAGCCGCGATCCTGCGGGGTTTGTGGATGGCCCCAACCTCTACGCCTACGTCCAACAGAACCCTTGGACCAAGTTCGATCCTGAGGGGCTCTATTGGTTCGTCGAGAATTTCAGCGACATTCCAGCGTTCTTCATGCCGCATCCGATAGATAGCTACCATGAGGCTGCTGCTCAACGCGACATCGCAACAGACAGCACTCAACCTACGCTCAATCGTATTGGTGGTGCCTTTGGCTGCCTTGGCAACGGCATGTCAGTCGTTCTGGACTGCGTCCCCGGAGAAGTAGGCCTCAAAAAAGCCGTTGTGGGAGGGATGAAAAAGTTTCTCCGCACTGAAGGTGAACATGTAGCGGAACAAGTCATCAAAAACATCGGCAAGGAAGAGGTAGAAGGTGGAGTTAAAAAGATTGCCCAGAATACTGAGAAGCAGGTAGAGAAGGAAGTTGCCAAAGAGGTTGAGAAAACACATGTGACTTATACTAAAGAGCATCCTGAAACTGGTGAGATATACTCTGGCAGATCAAGTGGGCCGTCCACAATGTCACCAGAAGAGATTGTCGCCAAGAGAGATGCTGGACATCATATGAACGATAAAGGGTTCGGTCCCGCAAAACTGGATGAATCATCCACGAATAAATCAGCCATACGAGGAAGAGAACAACAGTTGATTGAAGCGAATGGTGGCGCAAAATCTAGTGGAGGAACTTCAGGCAATGCAATAAACGGTGTTGCTCCTAACAATCCCAACAAAAAAGATTTATACTTGGATCAAGCAAAAAAGGAATTTGGAGGCTAACAATACTAATTGATATGACGAAGACTAAAGAGGGCGATGTAGTCGCAATTGAAATGCAGGATCATCGTTATGCATTTGGGAGAGTTCTTAAAAATCCTTTAATGGCGTTTTATGATTTCGCCTCGGATGAGATTATTGAAATGTCTAAAGTCATCCTACACCCAGTTGCTTTTAAAATCTGGGTGATGAACAGCGCGTTAACATCAAAGCGTTGGAAAGTAATTGGAAATATTCTACTGGATGATTCTTTGCGTGCCCCTGCCGTCTTTTTTAAACAGGACGCCATTAATAAATCCTTGTATATCTATTCCGAAGGTAGCAAACGACCTGCTTCACTTGAAGAATGCAAAATGCTTGAAGCGGCCGCTATATGGAGCGCAGAGCATGTGGAGGATCGGTTATTTGATCATTTTCACGGTCAACCTAACCGCTGGGTGAATTCCCTGAAAATCAAATAAACACGGGGGCAGTCTTGAATGGCAATGCAATAATCCGTAAAAGGGGTCAGGTGAATGGCACTGAGTTAAGCACCTTTTAGGATAGAAAACGTGCATCGTTTGTATCCGTCAAACGAAGCCCCGTGAAGTGGTCGTAGTCTGCAAGTGTCGTAGTCATAAACTACGATACATATGGATGGAGCCGAACAAACGACGATCTTGAAGCGTGATGCCCTGGGGCGCGTTACAGTCACGCGCGAGCAGCGCGAAGCACTGCTTGATCAGTTCGAGCGTAGCGGCCTCAAGGGACAACCCTTTGCCCGCATGGCTGGGGTCAACTACCAGACCTTTGCCGTCTGGATTTAGAATCGGGCCGTATCCATCAATCAGGCCCTTGAAAACGGGCTGTGCTGACAGATTTCCGCTTGATCGAGAACGCTCCTTGGCTCATGAAACTCCGAGTGTGGAATGCGGCAGGACCAGCATCGCTGAATAAATCTTTGTGAGACAGGTTTTTTGATGATGTCGCTCCATCCCGCCACACTGTTTTGCGCTTGCGCGCTGGTTTGCACCAATGCCCTCGGTTTGCCCAGCACCGGATGGAATGATGCTGCTGGCAACCGGACCAACCAAAGCATCAAGACGACAGGAACCGCAGGAGATCACACCACCAGCTATGCTTGGGACAGCCTGAATCGGCTCAAGCAAGTGACTCTGCCGGACGGGAGCACCCATCAATATGGGTATGACTACCGCACCCGCAGAATCAGCGTGCAGGATGGAAGTGTGACCCAGGCCATCGTGTTCAGCGGAGGCTTAAGCCTCGCGGAGTATGGAGTGGCCGCAGCCGCTCAGGGCATTTCCAATCCCGGCACCCCCAGTGTGCAATACCAGCGCGGCCCGGACATGGGTGGAGGCGTGGGCGGACTGCTCTATTCGGTGCGGGGTTCAGTTACCAAGTTCAATCTGAGCAACGGACGCGGAGACATCGTGGCCCAGAGCAACAGCAGCGGAGCGCTGACGTGGACCGCCAGTTATGAAGCCTTCGGCAAACGCCCCAAGGAGACGGGCGTGAACCTCGACAAGCAGCGGGGCAACAGCAAGGACGAAGACCCGACAGGCCTGTTGAACGAAGGGTTCCGCTACCGTGATCTGGAGAGCGGTGTGTGGCTCAGTCGCGACCCGGCGGGGTTTGTGGATGGCCCCAACTTGTATGCCTATGTGAAGCAGAACCCTTGGACGGGGTTTGACCCAGAGGGGCTGTTTGAGTGGGGCAAATTTGGAGATCACTTGTATAACAATGGATCTTCCATGGTGAGCTATGCCAATGATGGGTGCGGCCTGGTGCTGAACGGCCTTACACTTGGGCAGGGCGGATACCAAGGCCACGCGGATAGTTTTGTAAACAAGACGGGGGCGGCACTGACGGGTCTTGGCCATGATATTGGAACCCTTAACGATGCTACACATCACGCACTCGGGGGACGCTTGGAAAGCGCAGCGAACACGGCAGGTCCATTGCTTGGAAACTCCCCCGAAGAGGTGGCTGCCAATGTAGTGACCATGGTAGCGACCGCTGGTTTTGGTAGACTAACCAAGGGGTTATTTAGGGCGGCGGCTATAGAGGAGTCTGCCGCTGCCAAAGCAGCAAATGCAGAAGCCACTGCTGATAATAGTAGATTCCGAGGCGGGGCACATACCGACATTCAGTCCCCAGGAATCGAGTCGCACCATATGCCAGCCAAGTCGGTAAGTGGGCTGGGAGAGGCAAACGGACCCGCAATCCAAATGGAACCTGCTGATCATTGGAAAACCATGAGTAATGGAAAACGACCTGGTTCAGGCGAATACCGTGAAATGATCGGTGACATGATTTCTGGCGGTGATATGCGTGGCGCTATGGCGACCGAGATCCGTGATGTCAGACGAGTGGCCAGAGACACTGGAAACCCGCAGAAATATAACGGTGCAACACGTGAGATGATGAACTACGCACGGGATCAAAACAACATTCCGAAAAACCCACAGACAACAGTCGAGAGAACTCGATGATTTATGAATCTAGAAATCACCCCATATGTCGGCGCTAGTCCACTAAACTTTGGCATTACTGAAGCAGATGCCATAGAAATTCTTGGAGTCCCATCGTCTCGTGCAAAAAATAGTTTTCCACCCGGCTTTGTGTTGGATTACTGCGGCGCAGCATTGGCATTCGATACTAAGGGGCGTCTGACACAGATGGGCTTTGATAAACATTTCTGCGGAGCACTGACATATAGTAATATAAATCTCTTTCAAGATGATGACGCTCTGCGAAAGCTGCTTCAGCTCGATCACGAGGTGTATCTCTGGGTTGGTTTTGTTATGCTTATGGGCCTTGGCATTAGGCTCGGAGGCTTCCATGAGCCAGCCGATGAAGGACGGACGGTTTCAATTTTTGAGCGCGGACGATACGATACCAAAATTGCGCGTTTCCAAGCGTTTCCCCAATTCCCTAAATGAATCGTAAGCGACACGCCTAAAAGAAAGAATTTCGGGTTCTGATAAAGCTAATCGATCTGCTCCAAAATATGATGTGGAAGCAGTTTTTGATGTGCAACAAACAGGCAAAGATCCCCGCCACCACACTGTTGTGCTACCAAAACCCGTAACTGAAGGTGTTGCCGACCAATTCAATAAAGTGTTCAAATCGAAAGCCAGTGAATAAACTCCTATCCATCATATCGGTTTATATCCTAGGTCGTGTCGTCACGAGAGCGCGGCCCAGAGGATGGCGCAGCGAAATTGCACCGCAGCCAAGTAGGAAGAGGAGCGCTTGGCGTAACGTGTGGCGATGCCCCGCCATTGCTTAAGGCGCAGGAAGGCGTTCTCCACCAGATGCCTTAACTTGTAGAGGTATTCATCATAAGTGCGTGGGTGCTTGCGATTAGATTTCGGCGGAATGACCACCTCCATCCCGGCAGCCTCTGCCAAGTGGACAATGGCATCCGTATCATACCCCTTGTCAGCAATGAGCACCTGCGCCTCAATACCCTCAATCAATGCAGCAGCTTGTGTGCAATCTGCCACGGGACCTGCTGTAATAAGGACTCGCACTGGCATACCATGCGCATCCACGGCCAAATGTATCTTGGTGTTGCGCCCCCTTTTGTCAGGCCAATGGCCTCATTGCCGCCCACGGCTCCTGCCGCATGGCAATGAGCTTTGACATGACTGGCATCGATCATGAGCCATTCAAAATCTGGCTCCCGCATCAACTCAGCGAGCAGCTTCTCCCAGTGCCCCTTATCGCGCCAGCGACAGAAGCGTCTGTGAGTGTTTTTCCAGTCGCCGTAATCGGGAGGCAGATCCCGCCAGGGTGAACCGGTGCGTAAGATCCACATCACTGCATTGATGAAGCGACGGTTGTCGTGAGCGACTCCGCCCCACGCGCCCTCTCTGCCGGGAAGTAGCGGCTCAAGAACCGCCCAGGTTTGATGAGAAACGTCATGCCGATGGTAATTCTCCGTCATGCCGCTTCCATTCGCGTCATTGATAATCAAGTCAACTTAAACTTGTGACGACACGACCTAGCCAAAATAACATCCCCAGAACTGATTCCACGAATGTAAAACGGCACATTGTCGATTTCAAACTGATTAGAACCCAGAGGTGTAGCCCAAAGCGATTCCCAGTCAGTTGGTGGATATCCGACTTCATCTCTTTGGAGACGGAAAAGTATTTTAGTGCGATCAGCGTGGTTCATTGGTCCCATTTGGCTCCATTACATTTCCGACATAGGACTTCGCCGTTCGCCTGTGTGATATTACCTCCCTTGGATCGAGCAGTTACATGATCAATCTGCACGTTCGGCAAGTTTATATAGTAGGGCTATCAAATCGCGAACCTCTCCACTGCTCAACTCCACGGGGTCATCGTGCTTTGTGATAGCACGGAGGTGAATCGATGTTTCGTCGTGGATCGACACTTGTATCTCTCCATTACTCAGTTCAAAATAATCATTTTCAATAGGAGTCATTGGCGGGTTGGGATGTGGGGGTTTTGATCGCTTGGATCAATAATTTTAGTTTTACCATCAGATTCGTATCCGTGATGGTGAGGAGAGGCAGCTTTCGGATCATTGTATGGCAGGCCAGTCTTTTTGTCGGTGTGCCCCAGATCAATACGAAGGCGTTCTTTACCTGTAACTGGATCCATCCATTTATCAGGTTTAGTTGCGTGGGGTGACAAACCCTTTTCAGATGCCAAGGCTCTGATTTCATCTGCAGTTTTTCCCGCCAACTCAGGATGAGTTAGCAATGGTGATGTATTTGCGGCACCATCAACAGTAACAAACTTAAAGGAATTTTCCATGGAAAGCACAGCATCTACTTCTGCCGCCGCCGCTTTTACTGTTGCAGAAGCTCCAGCCGTCAACGCCGTAGCAGTTCCCACCAACTGAACGCCACTCACTGTTCCATGCACAATCCTTTCAATGTTGCTCATCTCGGTATTCACAGTGCCGCCTTCGGTAGGTGTGATTTTGCTTCCATTGAATGCTTCAATGAGTCCAAGAGCTCCCGTTTCTCTAGTCAGAGAGTAATTAGCCGATTCAATTCCGGCGCTTGCGACACCCTCTCCTTGACTGCGTGCCTGATGATACACACGTGAGGCATCAATAGCAGTATCTGCCATGTGGTCGGCTTGTGAGATTGCACCATGAACCGTCGCATCAAGCCCCTTCCAAACCGCCTTACCCCACTCAGGGAGTTGTTGCTC
>JANYJH010000322.1 GCA_025361865.1 Phragmitibacter sp. | reverse complement strand
CCACGCTTGCTCACGATGTAGCCCGCGCCCCGAAGTGTGAGTAGAATCTGCTCAAGAAACTTAAACGGCAGATGCTCCTGTTCAGCAAGCGTGGAGACGGAGACGACATCCGTTCCGTTCCGCTTGGCGACTCCCAGTCGGATCAACGTGCGCAATGCGTATTCGCCTTTCTTAGTCAGTTTCATGAATGAAAGGCTATTACCTAATCTACATTGCGCAAGTCGGAGTTAAGCCCCAGATAGGTGGCAAGGTCAACGTAGCCTTACCACCCATCTCTGGGAGCCTCCCTACTTCTTGGCAACTGTGTAAATCTGATCAAAAATCCCACCATCATCGAAGTGGGCTTTTTGCGTTTTTGCCCACCCGCCGAAGGCGCTGTCAATGGTCACGAGTTCCAGTTTAGGGAACTGGCTGGCATACTTGGCGGCAGCTTTCTCGCTGCGAGGGCGATAGAAGTTCTTTCCAGCAATGTCCTGGCCTTCTTCGGAGTAGAGGTATTCCAGATAGGCTTTGGCGGCTTCCGCCGTGCCTCTCTTCGCGGCTACTTTATCCACCACGGCGACAGGTGGCTCAGCCAAGATGCTGATGGAGGGAGAGACGATTTCTGTCTGACCGGGGAACTCCTTTTGCAGCAGGAAAGCTTCGTTTTCCCAAGCGAGCAAGACATCACCGAGGCCGCGTTGCGCAAACGTCGTCGTGGAGCCACGAGCACCGCTGTCTAGGACAGGCACGTTTTTGTAAAGGGCGCTGATGAACTCTTTGATCTTCGCCTCGTCACCACTGAATTTATTGGAAGCATAGGCCCATGCAGCGAGGTAGTTCCAGCGTGCGCCGCCGGAAGTCTTGGGGCTCGGCGTAATGACGGCAATGCCGGGCTTTACCACATCATTCCAATCTTTGATGCCCTTCGGATTGCCCTTACGAACAACGAAGACGATCGTGGAAGTGTAAGGCGAACTGTTGTTCGGGAGCTTCTTCTGCCACTCTGCGTCCAAGAGCGAGCCCTTGCTGGCGAGCACGTCAATGTCATAAGCGAGGGCCAGCGTGACCACGTCCGCTTCAAGGCCATCAATCACGGCCCGCGCCTGTTTGCCAGAGCCGCCGTGGGACTGATTCACGAGAACATCCTGGCCAGTCTTTTCCTTGTAATGCTTGGCAAAGGCGGCGTTGAACTCCGTGTAAAGTTCACGGGTGGGATCATAGGAAACATTGAGAAGATCAATGGCGTGTAAGGGGCTCAGGAGCGCTGCACTGAGGGCCAGAAGCCCGAATGATTTAAGGCGGATTTTCATAAGTGTTAGCGAAGTGAATCAGATTTAATGAGGGATTAAACCCGGCGCAATGCAGACCGCCTTGCGCCGGGTTCAAGTAAGATCGGTTAGAAGGCGAGACGAAGACCAGCGAGATAAGTCCAGCCGGAGAAGTCCTTTTTGCCGCCGCTCAGGTCGTTGTATTCAAGACCAGTCATGACCTTGAGCTTGTGGCCGTAGAGGTAGTAGTTCAGGCCCAGATAGGCGGCATTGTAATCGTTGCCTGTGCCCTTGGTGTCTTGGATCTCCGGAGCTAGTCCTTCATAGCGGCCCTGAAGCTTGAGGCCGTTGTTGTCGCCATGAGCATACTGGTAGCGGAAGATGACCTGAAGCGCTTTAGGGATCACATAGTAGGATGGCGCGAAGGTGAAGCCATAAACATCACCCTGAGTGCCACGGCCTGTGGCTCCGATGAACTCATCATAAAACCCGAAACGTCCGTTTTGGAACGTGGTGTTAAGTGAGAAGGCATTGGCGAACTTGGCCGGCCCATCGGTGTTCTTCTTGTCCGTGCTGCCCTGATAATCAAGACGGAGGAGAGCGGAATCAACGCCGAGGGACTTGCCGAAATCATAGCCAAGGTAGGCTTGGATGACGGAACCTGTCTTGTCGAATTTGCTGAACTCTTTCTCATAGTCACCCGCGAAGCCAGCGAGGGCATAAACCCAGTTGCCAGTCTTGCCATTGATCCACACTCCTGTGAGTTCCTTCGGGATGAGCGCGTTGATCAACAAGCTCTGTTCAAAGATGATCAACTCTGCGGAGGGCGTGCTTTGTTCCTGTCCGAAGAACTTGGTCTTGGTCTTACCGATGCTCAGATTGAAGGCATCATTTGGCGCGTAGCTGATGTAAGCGCTGTAGATGTCCTTGTAGAACTCGGGATCAAAATAAGGATTGGCGTCAATGGCGCCTACGACTTTGAAATCTTGGAAGACCTGAGCCTTGAAGCCAAGACGGAAGCGACGTTCTTCGATGTCACCGCGAATGTCCGTGGAAGGACGGTTCCGCGTGCCATAGCTGCCACGGTTGGAATCGCCATCCGCCCACTGGAACTGCCATTCACCGGTGAGTGAGAACTCTTCAATGTAGGGATTGGACTTGTCTTTGTAGATCGTGGCGAGGCTCCAGATATTGTCATAAATTGACTTCTCAGGAGCTTGCACAGCGTTGTCCAGGTTCTTAGAGCTGGTGGTGGTGACGCCCGTTCCAGCATGTGCGGAAACGGTAAGCGCGAGGGCGGCGATGAAGAGTCCTGTCTTGGACCAGAGTGTGTTGGTATTGAGTTTCATATTGTCTTTGGGAGTAGTCCTCCGGGAGTTCTGTCGGTGTTTGCTTATGTCTTCTCTGTTTAGTGCCGCCATGTGAAGTGGTCGGCAAATTCGTTGGGTGGTCAGATTCGCTTGCGGGGAGTAGGCGTGATCACATCATTTTGCAGACGCGTCTTCTCAGTGCTTTCTACCTGAGTCACACGGCCTTCGTGAACGATGATCTGCACATGGCCAAAGCGCACCGCTTCGACTTTATGTCGGACGATTTCGAGCCAAGACTCGGTGGGGGTGTCTTCGATCAGAGGCATGAGAATGAGCGGTTGGTAGTGTTCAGAATGGGAGATTTTAGACAGGCTGAATTTGCCTGTGGAAAACTAATTACAATCCGAATCTACATTCAGCAAGTAGGAATTAAAACATTTTAAATTTCGCAGTGTTGAAGCGGTTTCAAAAAGCCTTTACTTCACCCGAAAAGGGAAGTTCGCCGTCGCTGCGTGGCCCATTCCATCAGCCACATAGACGAAGAGCCGATAGGAGCCCGGCTTCTGCGGTGCGGTCAAAGCGGCGGTCAGACCGTCGCTAGATTTGAGGGATTCTTTGATGGGCACAGGTGATTTTTCATGTCCTTGCGCATCGCGTCCGGCAGATTCAGCAACCACTTCCCAGCGCACCCTCAGTGGATCGTGATCAGGATCATCAGCGACGACCTGAGCCGCAAATTCCGCTGCGGGCGCGATCACCGCTTGGGCTGCAGCACTCGTGAGCGAGACCAGATGTGGCGCTTGATTGGCCGGAGATTTCCCGCTCCAAAGCCGCTGCAAAACATCTACCGTCGGCGTCGTTTCGCCCTCCTTTGTGAAGAGGCCGAACCAGGTGGCGGTGGCTTCCTGCTTCTGCGCCCAGATGAAGGCGTAGCCTCCAAGACACGCCCCACCAGGCGCGATGGTTTCGCTGTAGCACTTCTCGATCATCTCCGCTTTCTCGGTGCTGGTTTGTTCCAATGGCGCTCCCCAAGATGTCTTTGGCCTCTCCCAGAAGCCTTGCGGCCCAAACTCCGTGACGACCCACGGACGCGTCCAGCCGATGCTGACAAGACGCTCCCGCAAGCCGTGAAGAGCGCCGTAAGTATTAATGCCTGCGAAATCCAGATGCGGGCAGTATTGATTCATCGCTGCCGCCTTCTCCCCTGTAATTCCGGCCAGCGCAGTGAACGTGGGATGCGCGGGATCTTCCGCTTTCACCATCAAGGCGAGCTGTTCCAGTTGCCGCCAGAACGCGGCGTTCTTCCCATCGCCCTCGACCTCATTGCCCAAGCCCCAGCTCAGCAACGAAGGATGATCCTTATATTTCTGGATGGAGAGGCGAACGCGCTCGGTTTGCTTCGCGCAGTTCTCCGGTTTGGAATAGGAAAACCAACTGCACTCCGGCTCCAGCCAGATGCCGACGCTCACCGTCAGCCCATTCTTCAAGGCTTCCGCGAGCGTGGCATCGAGATTGTCCACCGACCAAGTGCGGATGGAATTACCACCACGTTGGGCGAGTTCCGTCAATCGCGTATCACCTCCTGCGCCCTTGATGAAATAAGGCGCTCCATCGCGAATCAGCCCCTTCGTCGGATCAATGCGAACTTCGAGGGGCGCAGCGGAAACGAGGGAAGCGAGAGCCAGAAAAGAAGCAGTGCGGAGCATGAGCTACTCAACGCACGCTTAAGGCTGCTTCGTTCCAGTAACTGGTGACTTCGGCCTATCCGAGTCCGTCTTGTAACGCTTCCCTGAAGTAGGCGACGCCGAAATGATCTCACCCGGTTTCACGGGTTCGGGAGTGGTGATGGCCTTGTTAGCCTGCTGGAGTTGCTGTTGCTTCGGTGGCGCTTTGGTCCCCGTGAAGTCAATGTTCGCCGCACGCATGTTTGGCGCTTTGACATTGAGATTGTAAGCCTTGGGCGGCAGGGCAGCGCCGTTGACATCGTATTGCTGAATAATGCGCTGAAAGACCTGGTTCTCCATATTGCTGCGCCGTTCTTCGATGAGCCGACCGATCTCATCAAAGAAGAACTGCACGCGAGCCACGGGATTTCCCGCGCCGTCATAGATCACGCCTTGATTCGGATCGCCGTTATCATTGAGCAAAAAGATCTTCTTTGAGATGAGCACGCCGCGCGCATCGAACGTGGTTTCCGTCAGCTCCTTCTTAATGGAATCCCTCACGGAATCAGTGCGCGTTCCATCCAGATGGAGGACTGCTTTGGCATTGACCAATGGACTGCGACTTTGCGCAAAGGCAGGCGATGCGAGGAACCATCCTGCACCGACTGCGATCATCCAGCGAAGGCCAACAACGGCGCGCTTTTCCCATTTCATAAATCAGATACTAAGGGAGCAGTGAAGATTCAGCAAGGCGCGCTTTACGGGCGGGGTAAGCCCCGGCATGATTCAGTCTTCCATGATCACCGAACTCTTGCCTCAAATCCAAGCGGCGGCTCCCGTCATCATCTCGCTCATCATCATCGAGGGGCTGCTCTCCGTGGATAACATGCTGGCCATCGCGGCCTTGGCAGCTCAGTTACCTGAAGGCCAACAAAAGAAAGCGCTGCGGCTTGGATTGATCGGTGCCTATGTTTTCCGTGGGATCGCGCTCCTTCTGGCGGGCTTCATTCTGCACAATGAATGGATCAAGATCATCGGTGCCGCCTACCTTATTCATCTGATGGCAGACCATTTCAGCGAGGTGGAAGAAGAAGAGACGGGGCCGACGGCTCCGAGCCAATTTTGGAGTGTGGTGGCCACCATTCAGTTCATGGACCTCAGCCTGAGTGTGGATAATGTGGTCACGGCGGTCGGGCTCTCCAATGAACTGTGGGTCGTTTACACAGGTGTCTTTTTAGGACTGCTCACGCTCTGGCTTTTCTCGACCTTGAGCCTGAAGTTAATAGCCGCCTATCCCATCCTGAAACACACCGCTTTTCTGCTGATCGGTTATGTGGGCCTGCTTCTGCTGGCGGAGATGCTTTGGCACTTTCATCTGGCACCTCACGAGAAATTCTATGGCATCGCCGCCATCATCCTGGGCTCATTGATTTACGCAAAGAGCACCGTCTTGCAGAAGCTCTGTAAGCCGCTGTTTCACGCACTCATGATCCCGGTGAAAATCTACGCGACCATCGCTGGCGCTATCTTCGGCGCGGTCTTCTGGCCCATCCGCAAGGCTTGGACTCTGGTGAGAGGGAGCAAAGCGTAGCCCGTTTTTCCGCAAATGTTGCCAACCGCCGAAAGCCCTGTTTCATCAGCCACGTTGATCTCTATCCATGAAAGCACTTACCCTTATAGCCCCGTCCACATTTGAATTTGGAGAAGCCCCGGCTCCCGCGCCGAATCGCGGCGAAGTGCTTGTGGACGTGAAAGCCTGCGGCATCTGCGGCAGCGATCTCCACGGCATGGATGGACGCAGCGGACGCCGCATCCCGCCGCTCATTATGGGCCATGAAGCGGCGGGCGAAATCGTATCGCTCGGCGAAGGCGTCACGGATTACAAAATCGGCGACCGCGTGACCTTTGACTCCACCGAGTTCTGCGGTGAATGCCCCGACTGCAAAGCGGGCTTCATCAACCTCTGCGTGAACCGTAAAGTGCTCGGCGTCTCCTGCGCGGACTTCCGTCGTAACGGTTGCTTCGCGGAGCAGGTCGTGCTTCCCCAGCACATTCTTCATCGCCTCCCGGACGGCCTTGATTATGTCAAAGCCGCCTTCGCAGAGCCGGTGAGCATTGCCTTGCACTCCGTCAATCTCGCACCGAAGCCCAACGAAGATGCGGCGGCTCCTGCGAACCGCCAAGAGATCGCCGTCGTGGTCGGCGCAGGCTTGATCGGACTGCTCGTTCTTCAAGCCCTCAAGGCCCGTGGCTGGAAGCGCGTCTTTGCCGTGGACCTGGATGATTCAAGGCTAGCACTCGCGAAGACGCTCGGCGCGGAAGACGCCTTCAACGCCAAAGAAGAAGGTCTCGCCATGAAGCTGCGCGCTCTCGGCGGCGGCGATGGCGTGGATGCGAGCTTTGAAGTCGTCGGCGCTGCGGCTCCGATTGACCTCGCCATCATGAGCGTGCGCAAAGGCGGCACCGTCGTGCTTGTCGGTAATCTCCAGCCCAGTGTCCCGTTCCCGCTGCAACAAGTCGTCACGCGCCAGATCACCCTTCGCGGCTCCTGCGCCTGCGCGGGCGAATATCCCGAAGCCATCGCCCGCATTCAAGACGGCACCATCAAGGTCGAGCCATTGCTCAGTGTGGTGGCACCTTTAAGCGAAGGCGCAGATTGGTTTCACAAGGCGACACAGCCGGGGAATGGGTTGCTGAAGGTGGTGTTGAAGCCGTGAGGTTTAACCAAATCTCATGAGCGCGCAAGACAAGCCCCTGGGAGCGCCGCCATCCCTGGCGGCGTATTCGACGGTGCCGCATGAAGTGACGACACCGCACGCTCCCCAATGGCGCTCGCGTGGCTATCTGCCACATGTCAATCAGCCTAATATTATTCAAAGCATCACTTTCCGCCTTCACGATGCGCTGCCCGAATCGAGAATACACCAATGGCAGGAAGAACTGCGTCACCATCCTTCCGATGATCGCGAACGAAGACTACGCGTGCTCATCGACGCCTATCTTGACGCGGGCCATGGGGCATCTTGGCTTCGAGATCGCCGCATTGCCCGGCTTCTGGAGAACGCGCTACTCTTTCACGATGGTCAGCATTATCATCTGCTTGCTTGGTGTGTGATGCCCAATCATGTGCATGTCTTGATCGAAACTTTTTCATCGTGGGATCTGGGAAAAATCGTGCATTCCTGGAAGGGATTCCCATCAGTCGAAGCGAATAAGCTACTTGGGCGTTCCGGTGAGTTTTGGCAACGCGAGTATTTCGACCGCTTCATAAGCGATGGCGATCACTATGAGAATGTCCTGCGCTACATCGAGAACAATCCAGTCAAAGCGGAGCTTGTTGCGAAGGCTGAGGATTGGCCCTTCAGCAGTGCGAGGTTTGCGCGACGAGCCACTAGCAAGTCTTTTATCTAGAGTTCCCTAGCAGCCGCCAAGGATGGCGGCGCTCCCAGAAATTCACTTCCCATCAATATCGAATCACTGTTTAACCCATACTCATTCTCATGCCCACTCCCTTCTCCCTCTCCAACCAAACCGCTTTCGTCTCCGGCACCTCACGCGGGCTTGGCGAACGCTTTGCCATGACGCTCGCACAAGCGGGTGCCGATCTCGTTTGCACCAGCCGCACACTGAAGTCGCTTGATGACATCGTGAAGCGCATCGAAGACCTCGGGCGCAAAGTGCTGCCACTGGAGCTTGATGTGCGCTCGCTCGAAAGCATCACTGCAGCCATGCAGGCCGCGAAGGCCCACTATGGCAAGCTGGACATCCTCGTCTGCAACGCAGGCTGCAATGTTCGCAAGCCTTCCGTGGACGTGACTTGGGACGACTGGAACCTGATACTCGACACGAACCTGCGCGGCTCGTTTTTCCTCGCACAGCAGGCGGCAAAGGAACTCATGATCCCCGCGAACTATGGCCGGATCATCCTCATCGGCAGCGTCACTTGCGTGGCAGGCTACGCTGGCCTCGCGCCTTACGGAGCCAGCCGTGGCGGTGTGAAGCAGATGGCCATGAGCCTCGCTGATGACTGGGGTCCGCATGGCATCACCGTGAACGTGCTCGCCCCCGGTTGGTTCAAGACCGCGCAGAATGCCGTGATGTATTCGGACGCCGAGTGGGTCGATTACCTCAGCGATCGTATTCCCCTCAAGCGCCCTGGTGCCATGCCTGACCTCGATGGCCCCCTGCTCTTCCTCGCCAGTGAAGAGAGCCGCTACGTCACCGCGCAGACCCTGCTCGTGGACGGCGGTATCAGCGGGGGAGCCACGCGGGCGTTGCCGAGTAAGAAATGAGGTTCTTGACCCGCACAAGGCATTGTGCGACTTTAGCACATGGCTACCAACGTTGAACTCGAGCCCAAGTTGATCAAAGAAGCCCAGCGTATCGGTGGGCATAAAACCAAGCGCGAAACCATCGAGTCCGCTTTGCGTGAATATGTGCAGCATCGAAAGCAGGCTGACATCATTGCGATGTTCGGCACCATCGACTTCGATGAGGACTACAATTACAAGGCCAGCCGGAAGCGTAAATGAAGACCCTAGTGGATACTTGTGTCTGGTCGCTCAGCTTGCGACGAAAGAAGGTTTTGCCGAGTCCTGCGCTTGATTCATTGATTGCTCTGCTTCAACAAAACAGAGCGGTCATGCTCGGTGCTGTGCGGCAGGAACTGCTCAGCGGTGTCAGGGATTCAGATCAGTTTCAGCGCTTGAAAACAGGTTTGCGCGCTTTCCCGGATATGGTGCTGACCACCGAGGATTATGAGGTCGCTGCGAGCATGGATAACCTCTGTAGAAGTCATGGCGTGCAGGGCTCTGGGGTGGATTACCTGATCTGCGCCGTGGCCAGCAGGAGAAGGATGGCCATTTTGACTACTGATCCTGATTTCACCCATTACGCAAAGTGGCTGCCGATCCATCTGGCTAAATTTTAAGCGCGCAAATGAATGCCTGATGTGCTGAAATCACTTTTCAGACGACAAGTAATCCTCGTCACCCACGTTATCTAGCCTCCTATGCGCAAAGCATTCTTCCTCCCTTTCCTCGCCGCCGCTTGTTATGGCACGGCTTCCTTCGCCTCCAGCGCCTTCATTGAAGCCGAGTCCTTTGATGATGCTGGCGGCTGGGTCTTGGACACGCAGTTCATTGAGATCATGGGCTCGCCCTATCTCATGGCGCATGGCTTGGGTAAGCCGGTGAAGGATGCGTCCACGACGCTTAAAACATCTCTGACTGGCAAAGCGCGCGTCTGGGTGCGCACGAAAAACTGGGTCGGACCTTGGCAGGCCAAAGGCGCTCCGGGGAAGTTTGAACTGTCCATCAATGGCAAGCCTCTCGCCCATGATTTCGGGACCACGGGGAAGGACTGGCAATGGGAGGACGGTGGCATAGTAGAGCTTTCCTCCGAGCCGACCAAGCTCGCGCTGCATGACCTCACGGGCTTCAACGGACGCTGTGACGCCCTCTTTATCACCAATGATCTCAAGCTCACGCCGCCGGATGAGGCGAAGAAGCTCGCTGAGTTCCGTCATGCTCAGCTCGGCCTGCCCAACGAGACGCCAGAGACCAAGGAATATGATTTGGTCGTGGTCGGTGGTGGCTACTCAGGACTCGGCGCGGCCATCAGTGCGGCGCGTCAGGGTTTGCAGGTAGCCCTGATTCAAGACCGCCCCGTGCTCGGCGGCAACGGCTCCAGTGAAGTTCAAGTCTGGGCTCAAGGCGGCACGCGTCGCGGCTTGTATCCGCATCTTGGTGAGATCGTGGAAGAATTCGCTGACCGCGCCGCGAACAGCCCTGGACGCATCGAAGAATATGGCGATGCCTTGAAGGAACAGGCCGTGCGTCATGAGAAGACGATGGACCTCTTCTTGAACACGCATGTTTGGAAAGTGGAGATGGCGAAGGACAAGCGCATCGGTGCCGCCATCGGACTCGATGTGAAGACCGGCGCTGAAAAGAAGTTCAAAGGAAAATACTTCGTGGACTGCACCGGACACGGCACGCTCGGCGCGCTGGCGAATGCGAGCTTCACCATGCTGGAAAAAGGTCACATGGGCATGAGCAATATGTGGGTCGTCGCGAAGAAGGACGCGCCGCAGCCGTGGCCTGCGACACCCTGGGCGCTGGCCTTGCGGCCTGATCTGGATTTCCCTACGCCGAAAGCCATGAAGAAACCCGGCTTGTCCTTCAATCAAAAGAACAACGCGAGCCTGAACATCGTTGATCTCCCAAACTTCAACAACGAAGCCTTCCTGCATGGCGAGTGGTTCTGGGAAAGCGGCTTCGATCAGCATCCGCTCAAGGGCCTCGAACTCATCCGCGACTGGAATCTGCGCGCGGTCTTCGGCGCGTTCAGCGGCCTGAGAAAGGCTGATCCTGATAAGTATGCGAACTACGCCTTCGACTGGATCGCTTACGTTGGCGGCACCCGTGAGTCGCGTTTGTTGCAGGGGGATGTGGTGCTCACCCAAGAGGACATCGTTGCGCAGAAGCAGTTCCCCGACGGCTGCGTCCCGACCACTTGGGATCTCGATATTCATTATCCAAAAGAGCAATACGCGAAGGCCAATCCGACGAACCCGTTCATCTCCCGCGCCGCTTTCGGCAAAGGCGTGGATAAGCGCAACGGCTACCCTCTTCCGTATCGCTGCTTCTACTCGAAAGACGTGGATAATCTCTTCATGGCGGGCCGTTGCATCTCCGTCAATCACGACGCTCTCGGCACCGTTCGAGTCATGCGCACTTGCGGCATGATGGGCGAGGTCGTGGGCAAAGCGGCCTACCTCTGCGTGCGCCATGAGACCACACCGCGCGGTGTTTATGAGCAATACCTCGACAATCTCAAAGACCTCATGAGTCAACCTGGAGCCATGCGTCGCGATACCATCGAAGCCGCACTGTATCTGCCCAAGGACGCGAAGAAACTCCCTGAGATCAAAGCCGCAGCCACTCCCGAAGACGCCATCTCCGTCAAGAAGCTGGAAGGCATCGTCATTGACGACAAGGAGGCCGAACTAAAGGGCTCATGGACTAAGGGCGACGGCATGAGGCCCTTCGTCGGTGAAGGCTATCAATACGCCAGCAAGCCTGGCTCTAGCGCCCGCTTCATCTTCAGCGTCAAGGAAACCGGCACCTATGAAATCCGCATCTTCTGGCAGCCCCATGAGAACCGTGCCAAAGCCGCGCCCATTACCCTGCTTACTGCTGATGGCAAAAAGACCGTCACCGTGGATCAGACCAAGCCAGCGGAGATCGCCCCCGGCTGGCACTCACTCGGCCAGTTTCCGTTTAACGCCGGAGAAGAAGCCGCCCTCACCTTCAAGACCGAAGGCGCGAAGGGGAATGTCCACATTGATGCCGTGCAGGTGCTGGCGGGGAAGTGAGCTGCTAACTCAAAACGTTTTAGGCTTGCCCTGTGGCCGATGGGCCCCTTACCTAACCCACATCATCGATTGGTGCTTTCACTGAAAACACATGTTGCATCATCTGGATGAACCAAAGGGGGCGAACCCCATACTTCGCTTCGAGATAACGGAATACACCATAGACATCCGAGCGAGGGTGGTTGCAATCAGCGATCATCACTTCGCCTGATGCCTCAAGTGCAAGCGGATCACACAGATTGTCTGGTTTGAAGGCTTCAACAATTCTTGATTTCATCAAGCTGGGGTATCGAGGCGACCACATGTTGACGCAAAGCTGGACGCTTAACTGACCATCATTTCTGCACGACAGAATCGTGCCGTCTAAAACATCACGTTGCGAAACGAATTCAGAATAATGAAAGTAATAGGCCATCCATTGCCTGTGGGGATCAAAGATATGAAAAACGTTCTGGTGACCCATCAGTGTGGTCTTCACGCGATCCCTGGCGAGCTCAGCGAATTGCCCGTGAGCATGAAACCAAAGTAATCGAAATTGATGCTCCTTCTGCTCGAATTTTCGCAACTGGTCCGCACCTACTCTCACTATGCTCGAAATATTATTGTGGTAACCGGTTGATTGCGATTGAGTCATAACTTGCTCGTCATCAAGAGCATTGTCTCTTTCTAGATCAAAATTCCAAGTGCCGTCACGCATTTTCAACTCTACCAATGACAACTCATCGGCTTGAATGAACTCAAAGTCAGGCGTCTGGCCGTGTTTACCGTCTGCAGTTGGAATATCACGGACTTGGAAACCCAATTGATCCATAATCAGACGAACGAATTGCTTTCCTTCAGACTCTTTCATAGCTGATTGGTAGGAATAGTTGTTAGTAGTTTTTTGGAGCACACATATAGCCTGATGACCTTTCAAAGTCTATGCCTCGTTCCCCATCGACCTTCAATCTCCGACACTCCACGGCGAGCGCCAGTCTTTGAACAGGGGGTAGCTTTCCAGTTGGTTTCCTCGGCCTGTAGTTGCAGGGTTTCCAAGGACATTGGAGCCAAAAGCCTGACCGGCAATGGCGAGGGTGGTGTCGTCTGGAGCGAGCTTTGAACGTCTGCACTAGGCAAAGGTCTGAGTTCCTGCTAATCTGATCTCACTATGCAAATTCTGGAACAACTGGGCGTGGCTCTCGGCTTGGCATCGCTGGCGGGCGTGAACCTTTATTTGACCGTGCTCATCACGGGGCTGGCCATTCGTTTTGACTGGGTGCACCTAGCGGATCGTTATCACTCGCTCGACGCATTGGGGCATCCAGCGGTGATCGGCGTCGCGGCAGTGCTCTTCGCCATGCAGTTCTTCGCGGATAAGATTCCGTGGGTGGATTCGCTCTGGGACAGTGTGCACACGCTTATCCGTCCGGTCGGAGCCACGATGATCGCCTTGCAAGCGCTGGGCCAAATGCCTGCCTACATGCAGGTGGTGGCCGCTCTCTGCGCTGGCGGTGCGGCGCTGACCACGCATGGTGCGAAGGCGGGCACGCGACTCCTGATCAATCACTCGCCGGAGCCGATCACAAATATCACGATGAGCCTCGCGGAAGACGTGGGGGTGATGGGCGGCATGGCCTTGATCATGATCCAGCCCGCGATCGCGCTGGCGGTCTTTGGCACATTACTGGTGATTCTGTGGATGATCTTCCCTCGCATGTGGCGGCTCATCCGTTCCACTTGGTGGCTGGCCTGGCACAAGCTGAAGATGCCCGGCCTGCGCCACCCTTTGGCGAAGCCTGAGGAGCTGCCGCGTGAGGTGAATGATGAACTCCGCCTGCTGCTCCAAACCAAGGCTGCCGTGACGGATTCGGAAGTTTTATGGACGGTGAATTGCCTCTCCGGCAAGTGCAAAGGGGTGCGCGGTCTGAGTGCGAACTTGCGCGGTATGCTGATCGGCACCTCACGGGCGGATCGCCTTCATTTTGCCACGAACAAGGGACTGCGGGACCGCCTGTTCAATGTGGCGTTGCAAGGCGTCACGGTGGAGGTTGAATCGAAATTTCTCAGCGAAAATGTGGTGATCGCAGCCCGAGGAATGCGCGCAGTTTTCCGCTTCCCACGCGGTGATAGCGCACTGGCGGAGACCATCGCGCTGCGTCTGCGGGAATCGCTGGAGGCAGAGATGACTAGCGTGCAAGAACTTGGTTCTCAGGCGGCTACGAGCAAAGAGGTATGGGAAACACTGCCCCCAGAACGGCCTAAAGTTTCCTCTGACCATGAGGGGCCATCCATTCTCCCCGTGCCAGCCATTGGTTGAGTTGGTGGCGAAGGCGTCATTCGGTTCCTCTTGCCAAGAGGGAGCTTGGATGCATAGGTGTATTCCCGATTAAAAGCGGGCCGCAGTCAGTTCTGCGGCATCCATCAATGTCACATTCATCAATCAAGAATGATCCCAACGCGATGCGCGCGTGGGGAGCGACATTGAAAGGCATCGAGATCAAACCGATGCCCACACTGGCCCCAAAGGTCAGCGCATGGAACCCATCCTGCTCCATGTAGTGATGGGACAAGGCTTCCGCCTTATCGCGCAGCCCTATTCTGCTCCCCTCGGAGACTCCTATGAACGATCATCAGAAAGATTCATCCAAAAGCTGGGCTATGGCGCTCAGCGCACTCGGAGTGGTTTACGGAGACATCGGCACCAGCCCGCTCTACACCTTGAAGGTCTGCCTCAGTGAAGGCCGCTACGTGCCGGGGGATATGGTCACGGTCTTGGGCCCAGTTTCGCTCATGCTGTGGTCGCTCACCATCATTGTGACACTCAAGTATCTGCTGCTGCTGTGCAGGGCTACCAATCAGGGCGAAGGCGGCGTCTTTGCCCTCCTCTCCATCCTGCGCAATCCGAAGGCGCACTACTCACCTGGGACGCTGAAGGTGCTCGGCATCTTCGCCATACTCGGAGCCGCATTGCTTTATGGAGACGGCATCATCACACCGGCGATCTCCGTGTTGTCCGCTGTGGAAGGTCTAAAAGATCCCTACCCGCATCTGGCGGAATGGGTCGTGCCCATGTCCGTGGGCATTCTGTTCTGTCTCTTCGTCGTGCAGCGATTCGGCACGCATCGGATCGGTGTCAGCTTCGGTCCGGTGATGATGCTTTGGTTTGCCGTGCTGGCGGGCACAGGGTTGGTGCAGTTGGTGCAGCATCCTGAAGCGCTCGCGGCTCTCTCACCTCATCACGGCATCATGTTCTTCATCAAATATCCGACTCACGCCGTTGGACTCATGGGCGCGGTGTTGCTCTGTGCCACGGGCTGTGAGGCGCTCTATGCGGACATCGGTCACTTCGGAGCCACGGCCATGAAGCGCTCCTGGTTCGTTATCGCCTATCCTGCGCTTGCTTTGAACTACCTCGGTCAGACCGGCTTGATCCTTTCTAATCCCGCAGCCGCTATCGACCCGGACTTTAATCCCTTCTTCCGAATGGTGCCGCATACGTGGAACCTACCACTCGTCATCCTGTCCACCTTTGCGACGATCATCGCCTCCCAAGCCATGATCACCGGCGTGTTCTCACTTACGCAACAGGCCATGCAACTCGGCTTCCTACCGCGATTGAAGATCGTTTATACGAACCCTGAAAACCGTGGTCAGATCTACATGCCGCAGATCAATTTCCTGCTCGGCCTCGCGTGTCTGTTGTTGGTCATCAAATTCGAGAAATCGGAGCGCCTCGCAGATGCTTACGGCTTGTCCGTATCCGCGAACATGCTGCTTACCAGCCTGCTTTTCCTTGGGGTGGCCACCCGCGTCTGGGGCTGGCCTGCATGGAAAGCCGTGCCTCCTGTGGTTCTGTTCTTGATCATCGAATGCGCCTACGTCGCAGGCGGCATGAGCAAGTTCTTCCACGGTGCGTGGATGCCCGTCGTGGTCACGATCCTCCTCTGGATTCTGATGAAGACCTGGCAGGATGGTCGCGCCATTCTCTGGGAACTGGTCAAAAAAGGACAGCTTCCCGAGGAGTTTCTCCTTCAGGAATTGGACAACAAACGCATCCCTCGCGTGCGGGGCACTGGCGTCTTCATGTCCTCCTCTTCAGCGGGACTGCCGCTTGTTCTGCTCCATCATTTGAAGCACAACAAAGCGCTGCATGAATGCGTGGTGCTGCTCAGCGTCCAGTTTGAAGACGTGCCGCACATGGGCGCAGCCAAGCGGGTGCAGCTCACCCATCTGCAACCGGACTTCCACCGCGTCGTGCTCCATTACGGCTTCATGGAAAGCCCTGAAGTGATGAAGGATCTCTGCCGCGCGCTGGACTTCAAGGGCCTGAAGCAGATGGACAACATCAGCTTCTACCAATCCCGCGAACTCCTCCTCATCAGTGGCAAAGGGAAGATGGCTCAATGGCGGAAGAAGCTCTTCGTCTTCCTCAGCCGCCTCGCCAGACCCGCCACAGGCTACTTCCAGTTACCACCGCGCCAGGTCATTGAGCTGGGCATTCAGATGGAAATGTAGCTTGGTTGAGAGTTCACAGTTGATGGTTGATTGACTGATCATTCCATCAACTATCAGCTACCAACCCTCAACTACTAACGCAAGAGCCAGCGCATCGTATCCGGGAACATCGAAGCGCCATGCTTGCCATTGTGGGTGCCTTCGCCGAATTTGAAGTCGTAGTCCCACTCCGCATATTTCAAAGCTGCGGCCATGTCTTGATTCGCAAGCGGCCAGTTGCCAAACTGGTTATCGAGATCATTGCGACCGTCTTGCAGGAAGACGCGAATCTTACGGCGTGACTCCAAGAGCTTCTTCAGCTCAGGCGTGTTGTAGATATCCGCTGAGTTCTCGATCTTCGTTTTGCGAATGGCCGCAGGATAGATGTAGCCGCCACGGATATTCGTGAAGCTGCCGATGTGGCTCACCACTTTGCGGAAGGCATCAGGACGTTCCCAAGCGACCGTGAACGCGCAGATACCGCCGCTACTGCCACCGACAATACCGCGCTGTTCGGGGTCATCGGTGAGCTTGTATTGCTTGCTCACTTCGGGAAGAATTTCTTCAAGGAGGAAGCGGGCGTAGGTATCGTTCGGCGTGTCATATTCGAAGCTCCGATTACTGCGACCTTTCTCGCCCGCCTTCGCCGCTGGGAACGTTCCGGGGCTGATGAAGATGCCGATGGTGACAGGCATTTGCTTGGCTGCGATGAGGTTATCGAAGACATAAGTGGCGTTGTTCGGCCCGGTCTGTTTTTGATCCCCTTTGGAGGCACCACCGTCTTGGAAAACCATGACCGCAGCGGGCTTCGAGCCATCGTATTGGGCAGGGATATACAGCCACCAGTCACGCGTGGTGCCGGCGAATATTTTCGACTCCCACTGGGGCATCTGGACGACCTTGCCGCGAGGCACGCCGTCTTTCGGCAGGGAGTCTGGACCCAGCACATACTGGTCGTCTTGCGGAGCTGCCATCAGTCGGGCAGCGATGAAAAGAGGGAGAAGAGAACGGAGTGTCATGGTGGGAAGGAACGGGAGACGGGGGTTGTTCTTGCAAGGGTTCCAGCACGTCATTAGGTTTTGACCTTCATGCTCCCCTCCTTCATCCAAAGCCATACGCTCATCACGACTTCAGACATGCTCATGC
>JANYJH010000251.1 GCA_025361865.1 Phragmitibacter sp. | reverse complement strand
ACGCCCTTCGCGTTATGGTATTTAGGGGTCTCTGGCGATTATAAGAGCCTCAATCTGAGGCACCACTTTCATGAATGACGGACCTAGTTGCATGGGCTGCTGACTTACTCCTCCGCTGTCAAATCTCAACTCCCCGCTAGTATTTAAACACGCCCTAGCCAGTTTCATACTCCAGCTTAACAGGCTCTCAGTTTGACGAGCGTGGCATTGTCCGTAGCTCTATGAATATGCCCCGCCGCCGCATTCTTCATGTCTTCAATCGTTACGTCTTCACGGGGGGTGAGGAAAAATCCACGGAGGCTATCGAGGTCTGTCTGCGTGAGTCTTATGACGTGGAGCGTTGCTTCTTTGAGAGCACGGATTGGACTGGCGACGAGGCACCGCACAAGCTTACGCAGCTCATCCGCACGTTTTATAATCACGAAAGCCGGGGCCGCTACGAGGACTGTGTGCGCGATTTTAAGCCAGATGTGGCGGTCTTTCACAATACCATGCCCGTGGGCTCGCCATCGCTCTATCACGCATCGCAGTTGCTGGGGCTCCCCGTCATCCAGTTCGTTCATAATTTCCGACCATTCTCTGTGGGCGGCACTTTGTATCTCAATGGCCAACTCATCACTGAACCACTTCGGGGCAATTACTGGCGGGAGATCATGGGCGGGGCCTGGCAGAGATCGGTGATTAAATCAGCCATCATGGCTCTGGTCCTGAAGAGGCTGCATCGCTCCGGCTGGCTGGATTCGGTCAAAGCGTGGGTCTGCATCTCTGAGTTCATTCGCGGGAAATTCATCGAAGCCGGGCTTCCACCGGAACGGCTGATCACGCTCCGCCACTTCTGCGATGCGCACCGTGATGAGCCGCCCATCAAGGACGTGGGCTACTACCTCTTTCTCTCCCGATTGGTGGAGGTGAAAGGGGTGCAAGTCCTGCTGGATGCGTGGCAGCGATTGGAAGAGAAGCTCGGTGATCAAGCACCTGAACTGTGGATCGGCGGAGAGGGGCCATTGGAGCCGAACGTCATCGCCGCCGCCGAGCGAAGCAGTAAGGTGCGCTTCCTCGGACTCATCAGCGGGGAGCAGAAGCAGGACGCCATCAGCGGCTGCCGCGCCATGCTGGCTCCCTCGACCTGGTGGGAGCCTTTAGGACTGGTCACCTATGAGGCGTATGACAATGGCAAGCCCATGCTCGCTGCCGCTTCCGGTGGCCTTTGCGAGACAGTCGTGGATGGCGTCACAGGCTTTCTCCATCAGCCGGGCGAGGTGGATGCCCTGCTGGCGGATGTGCTCAAACTGGAAGCGATGTCGCCTGATCAACGCGCCGCGATGGGAGCGAACGGCAGGCAGTGGCTCGCTGAAAACGCGAGCATCGCCCAGTGGAAAAAGGAGTTCGATGAGATCGTGGAGAGAGTTTGCACCGCTCCGAAGATAGCCTTGAAAAGAGAAGACTGAGTGACGTTATAGATTCTGCATTCATCTCACCCCATGCAGAAGCTATTCCTCATTCTCACCGCCGCAGCACTGGCCCATGGCGCAGAGCCCGCGCCTCCGCTTCCCGCTGATCATGCCGTGCGCATGACACGCGGCCTTGAGTCGTTTCAAAAAGACGTGGCTCCGCTGCTGAAGGAGCATTGTCTGAAATGCCACGGCGGCGAAAAGACCAAAGGCGACTTCGATCTTACTACCCGCGAGGACATGCTGCGCGGTGGCAAAGAAGGAGTCGCCATCCTGCCCTTCAATGCGAAAGACAGCAGCCTGATGAAGCTCATCCGGCATGAGGAAGACCCCGCCATGCCGGACAAGAAACCAAAGCTGCCTGATGACGTCATTGCCAAAATCAGCGCATGGATAGATGACGGCGCGCCTTACGCAGAGTCGCTCATCGCAGGCAAGGCACCGAAGAAAGATCGCGCAGTCGTCACCGAGGAAGATAAGCAATGGTGGGCCTTCACGAAGCTGCAAGACTTCAAGACACAAGATACGAGACCAGACCAGATCGACGCAATTCTTCTAGCCAAAGCGAAGGGCAAGGGACTGACATTCAATCCACCCGCTGATCCTCGCTCACTCATCCGGCGCATGACGCTCGATCTCACCGGCGTGCCGCCCACACCCGATGAAGTGGACGCTTTCATCCAATCCGCAATCCGCAATCCAAAATCCGCAATCGAGATGCTCGTCACCAAGCTCCTCGATTCCCCGCGCTATGGCGAGCGCTGGGCCCGGCATTGGCTGGACGTGGCGCGCTTCGCAGAAAGCTCCGGCTTTGAGCATGACTATGATCGCCCCTTCGCGTTCCATTACCGCGACTTCGTGATCAAGGCGCTGAACATGGACATGCCCTATGATCAGTTCGTGCGCTGGCAGCTCGCGGGGGATGAGTTCGAGCCGGAGAACGCACTGGCGATGGCCGCCACGGGCTTCCTCGGAGCTGGTGTTTATCCAACCCAGATTACGGCGAACGAAGTTGAGCGCGTCCGCTATGACGCGCTGGATGACATGTTGAGCACCACTGGAAATGCCATGCTCGGCATGACCATAGGCTGTGCCCGCTGCCATGATCACAAGTATGATCCGATCCCTACGAAGGACTACTATCGGATGCTCAGCACCTTCACCACGACGGTTCGCAGCAACGTCCATCTTCGTCTTGATCCCAACGAACCGCACCCACCGCGACTCACCACCATGATGATCTGCGGTGAAGGCTACACGCCGATCCGAATGCACACGCAGGGCGGTGATTTCTTGAATGAGACGCATGTCCTGAAACGCGGCAATACGGAGCTGAAAGACGGTATAGCGACGCAAGGCTTCATGCAGGTGCTCATGCGCCAGGCTGATGAGAAACAGTGGGCCTATCAACCACCCGCAGGTGCGAAGTTCTCCGGTCGCCGTCGTGCGCTCTCGAACTGGATGACGGATGTGGATCATGGCTCCGGCGCGCTGTTGGCCCGCGTGATCGTGAACCGCTTGTGGCAGCATCATTTCGGTCGCGGCATCGTAAGCACGCCGAATGACTTCGGTAAACAAGGCACGCTGCCCAGTCAGCCGGAACTGCTGGATTGGCTGGCGAACGAACTCATTCGCGGTGGCTGGAAGCTGAAACCGATTCACAAGCTCATCATGATGAGCGCGGCCTATCAGCAAAGCTCCGCGTTGGATACTGCGAAGGAGGCGACTGATCCAGCCAACGATCTCTTCATGCGCCGCACGCCACTTCGCTTGGAAGCGGAGTCCATTCGGGATGCCATGCTGTTTGTTAGCGGCCAACTGGACGAGACCATGTTCGGCTCCGGCACGCGGGATGAAGCGAGCAAACGACGCAGCATCTATTTCAACATCAAGCGCAGTCAGCTCATCGGCAGCATGGTGGCCTTTGACGCGCCCGAGCCCTTGGTCAGTCAGGGCGCAAGGCCGACGACAACGGTGGCTCCGCAAGCCCTGATGATGATGAACAGTCCGCAAGTTCGCTCCTGGGCCGAAGCCTTGGCGAAGAAGGTTCAAAGCGGGGCAGGGGACATGATCGCAATGGGCTATCAGAGCTGTTTCAGTCGCCCGCCGAGCAGTGAAGAAATCACCGAAGCCAATGTCTTCATTACCCAACAACGCGAAGCCTATGCCGCTGAGAAGAAGCCCGATCCAGCAGCCTTAGCGCTCGCGGATTACTGCCAGGTTTTGTTTGGATTGAACGAGTTTGTTTATCAGCCTTGAACCAAGTTTCCCATGAGCTTTCCGCATCCTTCTCTCATCAATCGTCGCGAACTCCTGCAGCGCGCTGGAGGCGGCTTTGGCGCGCTGGCGCTTGCTTCTTTGTTGGAACGTAATCCTCTTCAAGCGGCTCCTTCCTTGAACCCCTTGGCTCCTAAACGACCTCCGTTTCCGGCTAAAGCTAAGTCCGTCATCTGGATCTTCACGAACGGTGGTCCTTCGCATGTGGACACTTGGGACTACAAGCCCGAGCTGCAAAAGCGCGATGGGCAGGAGCTTGCCGGATTCGATCCCAAGACCGGCTTTTTTCCCGGTTCCGTGGGGCCGCTGATGGCCTCGCCTTTTGCGTGGAAGCAGCAGGGCCAGAGCGGCACCTGGGCCAGTGATCTCTTCCCGCATCTGGCCAGACATGTGGATAAGATGAGCTTCATTCACTCGTGCTGGACGCAATCGAACAATCACTCGCCCGCGCTCTTCATGATGAACACGGGGGACACACGCATGGGCCATCCCTGCGTGGGTTCGTGGGCCACGTATGGCCTCGGCAGTGAGAGCGATAGCCTGCCGTCCTTCGTCGTGATGAGCGATCCTCTGAACCGTGGTTTGCCCAAAGGGAACGCGCTCAACTGGGGCGCGGGCTTTCTGCCCAGTGTCTATCAGGGCACTTGGCTGAAGCCCAAAGGCGAGCCGATAGAGAACCTGAAAGCGCTCGGTTCATTGACGCCGCAACGGCAACGGGCGCAGCTTGATCTACTGGCCAAATTGAACAAGCCCATGATGCAGCATTCGCCCATCGAGAGTGAGCTGGCCGCGCGCATCGAGAGCTTCGAGCTGGCCTACCGGATGCAAAGCGCCGCGCCGGAAGCCTTTGATGTCAGCGCGGAGCCGGATCATGTGAAGCAGCTCTACGGCGTTAATCAGAAGCACTGCGCGCACTTCGCCACTCAATGCCTCACGGCGCGCCGCATGGTGGAGCGCGGCGTTCGGTTTGTGCAACTCTACTCCGGCGGCATGGAGAACCAACAAAGCTGGGATGGCCACGCCGACCTCATCGGGAATCATCGCGGCTTCGCCAACGAGAGTGATCAACCCGTGGCGGGCCTGCTCGCGGACCTTGAACAACGCGGCTTGCTGGAGAGCACGCTCGTCATCTGGGGCGGTGAATTTGGCCGGCTTCCCATCTCGCAAAAAGGCGGCAAACCGGGGCGCTATCACAATCCCCACGCCTTCACCGTCTGGATGGCGGGCGGTGGCGTGAAGCAAGGCTTCCACTATGGCGAGACGGATGAGATCGGGCATAAATCCGTCGTGAACAAAGTCAGCGTCCATGATTTCCATGCGACCATCCTCGCCGCGCTGGGCCTGGATCACGAAGCGCTTACCTTCAAGTTCCAAGGCCTCGACCAGCGCCTCACCGGCGTTGAAGCGTCCAGAGTCGTGAAGGAAATCTTCGCTTGAGAGTGGAACTTACCTTCCACCCCGACCGAGCGGCGGAAGACTCCCTGAGGGGCATCCAGTTTAAGGCCAGCCGCTCAAGGGGGAATGCAGAGGTAAGCCATTTCGATGTCCACGGGTTTTAAATCACCTTAGTGGCGGGAAAGCCTCGGTGCCTTGCCCAAAGAGTATTCCCACGGCAGAAGGCGGTAGAGTGCGGGGCGTTCGCGTTGCAGACGGGAGGCCAGCCAGTGGCGCATGAACTGATAGAGCTTGTCACGGCCAGCGTTACCGTGATGACGGTTGGAGGAGATGAGGCGGCGGAACTGTTGGTGTCGCGCGAAGCAGCGCTCCGCTTTCTCATCCAGCGCGTCCGCCCATTCCACTGGCAGATCAGTGTTCAGGAAGCGACTGGCCTCCCCGATGACGCTATCAGCGATGACCCACGGCATGAGTTGCGTCTCCCGCTCAATCCCTGGGCGCAGTGAGTCCAGGAACTCCTGCTTCCACGCCGCTGGTGGCGGGCGATGGCGTGGAGACACAGCAGGCTTCCTCGCGCCAACCCCCAAGGAGCGGCGGTTTTTTACCGCCGTCATTTCCAACGCGCCAGCCGCACTTCTTTCAGGCTCAGGGCGTCGGGGGCGTGAAGTCCGTTTTCCACCGGATGCTTGCCGCTGTGCGGTGGTGGAAGGTCGGCGGTTAGAAACGCGCCGCTCCTTGGGGTCAGCCTTACTTCCCTTCGACGAGGGCAACTTCTTCGGGCGTGAGTTCATAGAGTTCATACACGAGTGCATCTATCTTCCGGTCGATGGAGGTAACGGCGTTCTGGAGGACGGCACGCTTGTTGTCATTGATTCCTCCCATAGTGCTTGGCGTTAATCGACCCAGTCGAGATTTCTGCCGATAAGAAGTTCGCTCATTTCTGAGTGGTGAGTGTTCTTCATCGCGATGGCGCGAGTGGCAAAACCGTGGCGTTTGGCGAGAGCCACTACTTCGGGGGCATGGTCATAAGTCATCAAGAAATCTCCCAGCAGGTCGTGGCATATGTCAAAAAGGCGCTCATGGTCGATCTCAGAGTGCGCATAGAGACGACTGCCTGCGCGCTTGCCGCCTGCGGTGTATGGAGGGTCTATAAAGAAGACAGCATCTTTGTTATTGCGGTGTTCAGCCAATGTGGTGAACGCATCGCCTTACTTGATGCTGCTTGAATATTCACGTCTGAACTCATCATAGACAACCCGAAGGACTTTTTGCCTGTCTTCAGCATCTTCGAGATTGAGAGCCAGCCTCAAAACATCTTGCTTGCTCAGTGACTGAACTTTCATGTCTATCAGATAACGCTTCATCTCTTTCGAGACATCATCAATCACCAGAATGACATTGCCATCCTGAAGCCGATCTTGATCAAAGTTCTGTTTCAACTCAGCAAATATCTGGTCTGCCTCAGACACAGTGTGAACGCGGAGTTTCTTTACCTGATACACAACTCCGAAGTTAGTGCTTAGGTCAACGCCCGCATCGTG
>JANYJH010000238.1 GCA_025361865.1 Phragmitibacter sp. | reverse complement strand
TTCCAAAAGACGATTGAAGGCGATGGCCGTGGCCACACAAGCGCCCGTGATCGAAGCAGTGCGCGTGCCGCCATCGGCCTGAAGCACATCACAATCAATCCACAGCGTGCGCTGGCCGAGCTTCTGAAGATCGACTGCGGCCCGCAGACTACGACCGATGAGTCGCTGAATTTCCTGGCTGCGTCCATCAATCTTGCCCTTGCTGATGTCGCGGTCTTTGCGATCCAGTGTCGAGTAGGGAAGCATGGAATATTCCGCTGTGAGCCAGCCGCCAGTGACGCCTTGCATCTTCATCCAACGCGGCACTTCATCCTGAATGGTGGCTGCGCAAATGACTCGCGTATTGCCGAAGGAAACGAGCACAGACCCTGTGGCATGAGGGGCCACATCAATGACGAATTTAACTTCGCGAAGCTGGTCGCGGGAACGTTTATCTGAGCGAGGCATGTCCATGCGGTAACACATGCAACATGGCGCACAAAGGTAAAGGGGCTTATCCCGTCTAAAGGAATTTCCGCACCCGGTCTCTGACATCATCCTTGAGACGCTCCACGAAGCTGACAGTGAAGTCCTCTACGCTCAGCGTGTCATCTTCGATCAACGGCGTCAGATCCATCGCAAAGGTCAGTGCATTGTTATGATCCGTGGTGTGGGAATCGAAGTAAGTGGCATTCGCTCGGCGCAGCCCTTCTTCAGCCAGATCGTAGCGTTTTCCACCGCTGATCTGGGAGTCAAAGACGGCGATCAAGGCGCTGATGAGATGGGGATATTGATCCACCCAGAGCATCACTTTGTCATCCGTCAGAAGCCAGTCGAGCTTCCGCCAAACCTCACAGCCATAGACCTTCTTCGGACGCTGTTCCTTGGGCATCATGCGGAGTGCTTCCAAGCAGCGCAGGAACGTGGCCACATGCGTATCGTGACGATCCGCGGGGTTGTGCAAATAGACAAACTGGGGCTGACTCATCTTCAGGATATTCAGCAAATCCGCAGTCACATCGGCTTTACGATCCGTCTTCACATCGCTGCTCGGATAACCGAGCTGAACCATCGCACTGTATTCACCCACGAAGGCCGCTTTGCGCTGTTCATGCTTACGGACTTCCTGCATTTCCTCGTCGGTAAAACTCGCGTAAGGCCCTTTCCGTGGGCTACCGGAGCCATTGGTGACGACCACGCCACCGAACCAATTTTCCTTTTTCTGGAAGCACTCGGTGATGCCGTGATAGGCGGCGATTTCGAGATCATCCTGATGACTGACGATGCCCAAATGGGTCACGCGGGCCAGCGCTTGAGCGGGATCAGATTGATCAGGAACGAAGAGGTCGGAGCGGTTGTGTCGGAAGAGCATGAGGTGAGGAGGATTATCTGAGTGGGTTGGAATCAGACATGCTTATTACTGCCACGGGATGGATCATATTTCTGGCAATGGCCTGCTTACAGCTTGAACTCGATCTGAAAATAACTCTTTTCGTCATGGCTCTAACTTGTCACAATCTTATTTATTATTCTTCTTGCACGTATGAAGTCTCCTCGCTGATACTTCGCAGTAGTTAAACAAAAGGACGATGGCGATTAACCTACATCACGCCACCTCGTCCGCCTTCACGGCGGCGCACGATTCGCTGCCTCAACTCAAAACCAACCTCAAAGAAAAAAGCCATGCTTAGCGAACCCGCCGCACGCAACGCCACCTCATTGTTTGGAGATGAATTTGAAATTCCGCTACATGCGGAGACCGGAGGACGACCCGGCAGGCGAAAAAAGGCGGGGATCGAACTGAAAAATGGCAATGCCACCCGCGTGAAAACTTTTGTGCTGGATACCAATGTGCTGCTTCATGACCCAGCGTGCATCAACCGTTTTGAAGACAATGAAGTCTGCATTCCCGTAGATGTTCTCAGTGAGCTGGATCGCTTCAAGAATGAGATGACCGAACGCGGCGCGAACGCCCGTGAAGTGCATCGCTCGCTGTCAGCGGCCTTTGCGAATGCCAGCGAGGGCATCATGAACGGCGTCCCCACCACGGGCGGAGGCTTGGTGAAACTGGTCGTGTTCGACATGGAGGAAGCGAAGAACGACAAGTCTCTGCAACGCTTCCACCGCGTCTTTCCCGATATGGATAAGATGGATCACCGCATCATCGCCTGCACGCTCTGGTTGCGGGCGAAGTCCGAGCAGAGCGTGATCCTCGTCAGCAAAGACCTCAACATGCAGCTCAAGGCCCGCGCGGTGGGCCTTGAATGCGAAGACTACCTCCATGACAAAGTGGAAGCGCGTGATGTCGAAAACATGGAAATCCTCCGCGTTGATGTCACCGCGCATGAGCTGCAACGCTTCGCCAGTTCCGGTCATCTGGAATTGGATTCCAAGAAACATCCCGCGCTCGCCGTGAATGAATATGTGCTGCTCGGTGCGGGTGAGAAAAACACCATGCCCGCCCGTTATTCCGCCGCCGGAGCCTTTGTGAGATTAGTCGTGCCGGAGAGCATCCGCATCATGCAGGGTCGCACGATCAAGCCCATGAACCTCGGTCAGCAGTGTCTGTTGGACGCCTTGCTTAATCCTGAGATTTCACTGGTCACCTGCTATGGTCAGGCAGGCACGGGGAAGACCTTGTTGGCGGTCGCCGCTGCGCTGCATCAGGTCATGGCGCGTGGTTACACGGGCCTCACCGTCAGCCGTCCCATCGTGGCGATGGGAGAGGGCATCGGCTTCCTGCCGGGCTCGCTTCAAGATAAGATGCGGCCTTGGTTGCAGCCTATCTATGACGCCCTAGATTTGCTGATGCGCCCACCTACGGGTCCAAGCAATATCAAGCCGAAGAAACCTGCGAAACCTGCTTCACGCTTCGATCCTCCCACCCTTCCGGGCAATGCCGTGGCCTCGCCATATGACTCGCTCATCCAAGCGGGCACCATCGAGATTGAAGCGCTCTGCTACATACGTGGACGCAGCATTCCTGATCGTTTCTTCATCCTCGACGAAGCCCAGCAGCTCACGCCCTTGGAAGCGAAGACCGTGGTCACGCGCATGTCCCGTGGTAGCAAGCTAGTGCTCGTCGGAGATCCGGGTCAGATCGACAATCCCTATGTGGACAGCCGCAGCAACGGCCTCGTTTACACCCGTCAAAGAATGCGCGGCCAGAAGTTCTCTGCCCACATTCCTTTGAGCAAAGGTGAGCGCAGTCCCCTAGCGGAAGCTGGTGCGCGCTTGCTCTAACGGCTGAGGTTATCGTTTGAGCATTCCTTGATTTAATCTGCAACCAAACCGCTAGAAGCGCGTTTAGGAGCACATGGGCCCGCCGGAGTTCCGGCGGGCTTTTGATGATTAAACGAGTGAACCACCTAAATACCAAACCATGAAAACGATGCTTACCCTTCTCGTGCTCGCCATTGGCAGCGCCATGACCCTCCAAGCCGCAGACGGCGACAAACCAAAACCACCGGGCGGTGGTGACAAGCCCAAACCACCCGGTGAAGGCGGCAAACCGCGTCCAAGCCCAGAAGAGATCTTTAAGAAAC
>JANYJH010000131.1 GCA_025361865.1 Phragmitibacter sp. | reverse complement strand
GGCAGCATCTACACGGAGGTCATGAGTGCGGCCCTGTTCCAACGCATGAGACGAGGCTTCCAAAGCCACCGCGCGGCATCCTTTGGCCCTCATCTGAGAGAACAGGGAATGCAACTCCAGAGACTCCGGCGTGGTGTGCGTGGCATTGCGCAGCTCACCGCCGACATCATACTGAACCGTTCCCAACAGGCCGCAACGGAGATGCGCGTGGTTCAAAAGATGATGTAACAGGAAAGCGATGGTGGTTTTACCATTAGTTCCTGTAACGGCTCCGACGAGCATCCCGTCCGCTGGATGGCCATAACGGATTGCGGCCATTTCTGCGAGCGCCAGACGGCTGTTCTTCACATGCACCCAGGCGACTTTGCAGTCCTCCGGTGGCGCGGTCTCAGCCACGATGGCGGCGGCACCCTGCGCGATGGCTTTCTCAATGAAGTCATGGCCATCGGACTTAGCACCACGCAGCGCTACGAAGGCGATGCTGCGCGCCACCTTGCGTGAATCATAAGCGATCCCCGCGATCTCGGTGTCCGCATCTCCTGACACGACTGGTTTGTCCAAACTGGCTATCAACTCCCGTAATTTCATTCCGCTCCTCCTTTGACCGGCGGACCTCCCGCGACGGACATGTGGTTTAAACTGTGGCGCATGATCTGCGCGAAAATGGGGCCGGCCAGCGTGCCTCCCGTCAGTTCTTCCGCCGGCGCATGAGGATCATCAACGACGATGATGGCGCAAAGCGAGGGGTTCTCCGCAGGCGCGAATCCTGCAAACGAAACCGCATAATGGCCCACGTCATAGCCGCGACCGTGATCCTTACGACGCTGGGAAGTGCCGGTCTTTCCGGCCACACGCACGCCGGGAATGACGACCTTATTATGACCCGTTCCATGCTCTTCCGTCATCACGCGCTCCATCGCTTTGGTGACCAGCGCGGCGGCTTCCGCACTGCAAACGCGCGTGACTTCTTCCGCCTTGAATGGCTGGACGATGTTGCCTTTTTCATCGCGCACTTCACGCACGATCTGCGGCTTCATCAAGACGCCGCCGTTCGCGATGGCAGCGGTGGCCATGGCCATTTGCAGAGGGGTCACGCTGATGGAATGACCGATGGCCATACGGGAGAAGGTGAAGCTGTCCCAACCAGAACGCGGCATGACATCACCACGAATTTCGCCCGTGAGATTGATGCCCGTTTTCTTGCCGAAACCAAAGCGTCCAACGTAATCCATGAAGCTCTCTTCCCCCAAACGACGCGCCAGCATGTAGCTTCCGACGTTACTGGAAAAGGCCAGCACCTGGGCCACCGTTACCTTACCTGAAACGTGATCATGGAGCTTCAGCGCGGCGCACGCTTTCTGATCAGGATCACAGTTGATCATCTCATTGAAGTCGGCCAGCTTGCGATCAAAGACGCCTGCGAAGGTGATGAGTTTGAAGACCGAACCGGGCTCATATTGATCTGCGATGGCGGGGCTCGCGGTGTTCACGAAGCTCTCCACCGCAGCGGTGACTTTACGTTGTTTGCTAATGGCGGACTCAGCTTCGCGATCGTGATGCTCAGGTAGCGGACGGCTGGACATGGCGAGGATCGCACCTGTCTTAGGCTCGACGATGATGCCCACGATCTTCTTGGGCTGGTAGTATTCGAGCTTCTCTTCCAGCGCGTCTTCCAGCACTTCCTGAAGATGCATGTCAATGGTCAGCCGCACTTCATTTCCATTGCGCGGGTCCACCGTCGCTCCCCGGAAAGCCGTTATCTCACGGCCTTTGCGGTCGCGCTCGATCTGCTGCTTTCCATCGGTGCCTTCCAACCGACTGTTCATCACCGCCTCGATCCCTTCGCGGCCTTCGTGCTGATGATCCACAAAGCCGAGCACATGCGTGAGACGCTCCTGGCAGGGGTAAAAACGCTTCACGGAAGGGCGTAACGAAACTCCCGTGACGTGGCTTTCTTCCAGCAACTTCCGCCACGTTTCCGCGTCTTCTTCCGCGACTCCTTTGAACACGGAAAACTCCACGCGGCGCTCGTTCGCCAACATAGAATTGATCTCTTCTTCCTTGGCATCGCGAGTCTCTGGCTTGGCCGCGCAGATGGCGTTCGCGAGCACGGCGGCGACATGCTTGGAGTAGGACGCGAGCAGCACTTCAGGCGTGGATTGCTTCGTCAACTGATCCACGGGAACGTGAACCAGCTTGCTCAGTTTTTGCTTCACATCAGGAAGAAAATGGATGTGCGTAGAGTTCACCCAGATGTCGAAGACAGGCTTGTCATGTGCCAGCAATTCTCCATTAATGTCACGGATCGGGCCACGCATCGCTGGGATCACGCGATGAGTTTTATGGAGGTCTTGAACGCGCTTGGCCAGCTCGTTATGACGGCGATATTGCAGATCAAAGAGACGCCATCCGATCACCCCAAAGCCCAACACCAGACCACAGGTGGCCAGCACCATTCTGCGGGGCAGATGGCTGTTGAAGTCATGGGGAACGGGGTCGTGCGAGTTCATTCGACGGGGGTAGCGAGCGGGGTGTTAACTGAGAGGCGGACGATGTTTTCGACCTTGATTCCTTTGAGCTTGGTGCCGCGTTCGGAGAGCTTCTCCATGAGGTTTTTTCGCGTGAGGCTTTCGGCAATTTTGATCTCCAAGCTGCGGGCGCTCTGCTCCTGATCGCTGATTTCCTTTTCAATCAAGCGCTGCTGCTTGCCCAGCGCATGAATGCGATTCTTCGTCAGCACATGCTCTAAGCCAATGAGCACAAACGAGACGCAAACCAGCGTGACGACACCCGTCATGGGTGTCCATTGGCGTCTGGCAGAGGCTTTGTAGGGGGCTTCCATCATGGCTTTGGGAGTTTTTCCGCTGCGCGTAGTCGGGCACTGCGGGAGCGGGGATTGCGGGCCAGTTCTTCCTCAGTTGCTTCCGCAGGCTTGCGGGTGAGGAGCTTAAGGCAATGGTCTGGGTTACGACGTGGCTCAGGCCACTCCGGCCTGTCGAGCCACTCGGTCGAGAGCCGTGCGAAGGCTTGTTTTACTAGGCGATCTTCGAGCGAATGGAAGGAAATGATAACCAGTCTGCCACCGGGTTTCAGCCAACGCGGAGCTTGCGCGAGGAGATCAGCCAATGCGCCCAATTCATCATTTACGGCGATTCTTAATGCCTGGAAGACTTTGGTTGCGGGATGGCGTTTGCCAAACTTCGGCACGACGCTGGCCACGCAATCCGCCAGTTCAGCCGTAGTCGTAAACGGAGTCTTCGCACGGCGCTCGACGATGGCACGAGCGATACGACGTGAGGCTTTCTCTTCGCCGTATTCATAGAAGATGCGGGCCAGTTCCTCAGCGGATTCTTCGTTGACAAAGTCTGCCGCAGACCTGCCTGCCTCGGCATTCATTCTCATGTCTAATGGGCCGTCTTTCTGGAAAGAGAAGCCTCGGGTCGGATCATCGAGCTGATGCGAAGAAACGCCGAGATCCACCAAGATACCGTCCACGCCCGTGATGCCTGCTTCCGAAAGAATCTCCGCGAACTGACGGAAATTGGCTTGGATCGTGATGAGCTGGCCATGGAAACTGCGGAGTCGGGCCGTGGCGAAAGCCAGCGCTTCTGAGTCCTGATCCAGCGCAATGACTTTAGCACCCGCTTGTAATATGCGCTCCGTGTGGCCCCCGCCGCCGAGGGTGCCATCGAGAATGAGTTTACCCGGTCCCGGTTCCAAAAACTTCAGCACTTCCTGCATCAACACCGGCTCGTGATAGGCCGTCACCTTGCTATGATGAGGGTCAGGCGGCGTGAAATCGTTGATATCAGGAGGCGTCATTCGTTGGTTGATTCTGGCCGCAGCCGAGTTGGAATCCATTCCCACCCAAGGCCATAGGTCAAGGTGCATACGGAAAACATCCAGCAGCCAAGAGACCACCGTGCGCCCCAAAGACAACCCAGAAAGGGGTCTCATCGGGCTGGGAAAAGAGGCCGTTATCGTCATTGCAGTGCAGGTTAAGAGGCATCCCGCGAGTGGGAGAGGACACCAGCAAGTTTGCTAACCAACACTAACTATCAGGATTTCTGTGGTTTGGCAAACATGGAAAATCCAAAAAACGCACCTTTTTTTACTTTTTGCCCGTTTAGTGAAATTCCGATCAAAATCCGATCAGCGGCTTGGCACTGTCTTTTCCGCCTGTAACTTCCTTAGGAGCAACGGATCGGGCCAAATACTCGGCTCGATTCAACACCGTGAACGGTTGAGTCAAGATCGACAGCGTTCCGATAGTCGTGGGCTTGTCAGTCGAAAATGAGGCGATTCGGCTGCGATCTCCAGAGATTCTATAATCCAAGTCACCGAGTTTCAATGGGGCACTCCATGTTCCGGTGGTCTTGTTAGCCTCCAACAAGGCTTCGATTTCTCCTAATGAGAGTCCCTTCTTTTTGTAGGTTACGCTCCAAACTACGCCGTCCTTGTATTCAGTGATGATGGTGATGCCAGATTTGCTGAAGACGGCCGCCTCGGCGTCACTCCCGGCGAGAGTGGCCCTGTTCTTCTCAACCACCGGGCCATAGCGATCAATGCACTGATCCAGCGTCTCGCCCAGCCGCGCTTCCGCATAGACGCCGGAAAGAATGAGGCCCAAAAGGATGCTGGTGAGGTTCTTCATGCTCTAGTGCTAACGCAAAGGGGAACAGTGCGTCAATGCTTTTCCGTCGCTGGCTGTGCTTGCACCCAAGCGATCGCTTCCTCACGAGTATGAAGCTGGCCTTCGAGCTGCAAGTTCTGCACCGCCGTCAGCAGCTCGCCTAGTCGAGGCCCGGCCCGCATTCCCAAAGCCATGAGATCGCGGCCATTGATGAGAGGCTTGGGAATCAGCGGCTCGGGTTCGGTGGCAAATTCCGCCTGTTTCGCGCGGAGGTAATCATAGTTATCCTTCAAGCCGTTGCTGCTCATGCAATCAACACGATGCAGCTCCATCTCGTCCTCAAAGGTGGGCCGCGCCATGAAGCGCTTCACTTTGGACACGCGCATCTTTTGCACGTCTTTGAACATCATATGATTCGCCACCGCCTCGACAGCAGGCTCGATGACATGATTCGGAAACTTCAGACGACGGAGAATATCACCCGTCATTTCCGCACCCAGTTTGTCATGGCCATTGAAGCGAATACGCCCTGTTTCATCCACGATGTATGTCGCGGGCTTCGCGATGTCATGGAACAAGACGGACAGCACCAGCGGTAGCGATACCACCGGCGGCAGCAGATCCAGCATGATCCGAGTATGCACGAACACATCCCCTTCCGGGTGCCATTGAGGAGGCTGCTCACAGCCTTTCAGCACGAGGATTTCAGGTAGCACAGCCTCCATGAGTCCGCTGTCCACGAGCAAATCAAAGCCGCGCACGCGGTTCGCGTGCAGGAAGATCTTCACCAGTTCCTCACGGATGCGTTCCGCGCTGACGCCCTTAATTTCAGGGCTCAACGCACGCACTGCTTGCCAAGTTTCCGCTTCGATCGCAAAGCCGAGCACCGTGGCAAAACGGATCGCTCGCAGGAGCCGCAGATGGTCTTCACGGAAGCGTGCATGGGCATCGCCAATGGCCCGCAGCACCCTCTTTTCCAAGTCCGCACGGCCCTCCACATAGTCAATAATCTCGTCCTTCAGTGGGTCATAGAAGAGGCCGTTGACCGTGAAGTCGCGTCGCCTTGCATCTTCTTCGGCATCCGTGAATTCCACGCTATCAGGCCGACGCCCATCCGTGTAGCTGCCATCACGACGAAAGGTCGCTACTTCAAATCCATGTCCATCCCGCCGCACGATGACGACACCAAAATGCGCACCGACTCCTGGCGATCCTGGGAAGAGCCTTTGCACCTCTTCAGGTCGGGCGCTAGTCGCGATGTCGTAGTCCTTCGCCTCCACACCTAAGAGCATGTCACGCACACAGCCGCCCGCGAAGACGGCCTGATGACCAGCTTGTGTAAGAGCTTCAATGATGGCGACGGCGGATTCGCGCATAAGTAACATAGGCTTCCAGCTTGTGGGTGGTTCAGGCATCTTGCCTGAATCATTCATGACAACAGTCAGGATGACTGTTCTACACACAGGCTGGAAGCCTATGCTACACTCCTATCAAAGATCAGGCAATGCCACACCAATTTCCCCCGCATAAATCACGGGCGGCGGCGCATCCTCGTTGAAGTTGGAATCATCAAAGTGCCACCACTCCATCGGGATCGTCGTGAAGCCCGCGGCAGCCATCGCTTGCTGTAAGATTTCGATGTGGCGCTTCACGATGGGATCATCGCCATGATAGTGATAATGCGCCTTTTCGCTCGCTTCATCGAAGTATGTCGGCAAGGGCATCTCAAAGCCTTTCCCATCCACCAGCGTCACATCCACCGCCATACCCGAACAGTGCTTTGACCAGCATTCCTTCGGGTCAACAAACATACCCGTGTGGCCACCGAAACGGAAGAGCGCCAGTTGCGATTCCGGGGGCCGCCACGCATCCCAGATCTTCAATCCATAGCCCTGGGAGCGTAGCATGATTTGCGCCCGTTTGAACTTCTCCGCCGTGCCGCGATTCAGGAAACAAGGCATATCCGCTGGGTAAACACGCTTTCCCGTCACATTCTGCAGCGTGGCGTAGCGGAGATCGCAAACGACATCCGGGAGAAACGTTCGCATGTCCACGAGGCCCCGCGCCTTGGCCCGATCAATCGCTGGATGCATGAGCACGGCACTGCGACGCTCTTCCTGCGGGGTTTCGCAGTCGGTGAGTGTGATCAGTAATAAAGCGGCAGTAACAGGGATAAATATTCTCACAATTATGAATTTTAGCTTTATATCAACATAAGTTCAACGTATGCTTTCTCAGCATACTCACTTTCCTGCTCATGCCACGCCAACAAATACTCGAAACCCTGCTCCACCTCCTCGCCTTTTATTTCGGCGCTGGCATCGGGTCATTTCTCAATGTGGTCATTTACCGACTGCCGCTCGGCATCTCAGTCAACAACCCACGCCGCTCGTTTTGCTTCGGCTGCAAAAAGCAGATTCCTTGGTATGAGAACCTCCCGCTCGTCAGTTGGCTGATGCTCCGTGGGAAATGCTCCTCCTGCGGCTCGAAGATCGCCTTCCGCTATTTCTTTGTGGAACTGCTCACTGGCATCCTGTTCTACGCCGTCTTCCTGAAGTTCTTGGGCGACTGGGATTTCATCAATCAATGGGGCCCCAGCGTGCTCATCTTCTGGGTCTTCACCGGTCTCCTCATTGCGGGAACATTCATTGACATTGATCATTACATCCTGCCGCATGAGATCACCATTGGCGGCTTCTTCGCTGGCTTGTTGGCCAGTTATGCCGTGCCAGAAATCATGGACGTGACCGAGCGCGGCCACGCCATTCTCATCTCGTTCGCCAGCGCCTGCTTTGGCTTAGGACTTCTGTGGAGCATCG
>JANYJH010000127.1 GCA_025361865.1 Phragmitibacter sp. | reverse complement strand
CGCCGAACTCGAGGAAAGACTCGGCCTTGTCCAGCAAAAGGAAAACACCCACACTCATGCAAGTCTCCTGGATTGACCCAGACACACTGCGCGAGCTTGCCCTGCAACTGCAAGACCCTACGCCAGTCAAAGAAGCTCCCTATTGGGAAATCCAAGACCTGCCTGAGCTGGCCTTGTTAGATCATCTTGATGCCGAGCCCACCGCTTGCGACACCACGGAAGCTCCGCAACTCCCGAGCGCCATCGTTGATCAGAAGGCCGCGCAGATAGCCCACATCCGGGATCAACTGCGCACCATCCGTGAGAAGGCCCAGCACGCAGGCCTGCTCACCCCGCCGCCCCCACGGGAGGAGCCGCCCGTGGTTCCGCAACCCATCCCCACCGCTCCCGTAGAAGCCCCTAAACCCAGCGCCGTCGCGGAGCCAGCCCACCCTGAATCCGCCGCTTTCCTCGCCCTTGATGGGACGATGGGCGAACGCTTGGAGAGCTTCGCCAAATGGATCTCACGCCTCGTCCACAGTGATGAAATGCTCCTCATGGACGACCACGGCGGCCTCCTCTGGGGAAGCTCCACGAAGAGCGACCTCGCCCTCTCCGCCCTCATGGCCTTGAACAGCGATCTACGATCCACCGCCGAAGGCGTAGGCCGTCCACCAGAAGTCCTTCGCAGTCGGCTAAACGAAAGCCGCGAACTCAGCCTCTTCCCCTGCCCCACCCGCTTCGGAGTCGTTACCCTCGCCATTGTCAATGCCACCGGCATCCCCGCTGAATCCGTCTCGTGGTTGAGAGAAGCCTTAGTGCTGGCCATCGAAGGCAAGCCGAGGGATGCTTAAACTCGGAATAAGCCTTTACAGTAAGTCCGGCTGCTTCTCCATGCTCTCTTTATTCTGGAGTTGAATGGCGGATAAATCGTCTTGGTGGAGTAGAGGAATCAAGCACCGCACGCCAGCCTATTTTCTACACCTTCGACAACTGACGGCGCAAGGAAATGAGCAGGGCACAGATAGTGAGGGCCAGCATGAGGACCATCACGGCTCCGTTGATGTAGAGGGTCGTGAACTTCCAAACGCCGTAGGTTTTCACGGTTCCGAAGAAGACGTTCGGGCTGCTCTTCCGACGGTAATCCTCGCGTTCCATCTCCGCTTTGGTGACCAGATCGAGGACTTTGCGGTTGACGAAGATTTCCTCGGCACTCACGCCTTTGGCTGATTTCTCTGGCTGAATGGCTTTGCCGAGGCTTCCATCCTTCATGCCGCGACGGATTAAGTCCAACCGTCTGACCACGCCGCCAGCATCTTCATCCTGAAGGCCGGAAACTACGGCCAGCGCCTGCTTTGTCTGATCCAGTTCATTGCGCTGGGCCTCGGTCAACTTCTGTTCTTTGGGCAGGCTGATAAGCTTCTGGATGCGATCCTCCAATAACTGCTGACTGCGGCTGAGGGGATTCAGCTTGGCTTGAGAAATGATGACGCTTTCATAGGACCAGCGCAGCGGCATGAAGTGGCAGATGAAGGGAACTTTCAGCTTACTGGCGCTATCGCTGGCGCTCTCATCCCCCGGTTTCTCAACCCACTTCCGAATCGCATAGACAAAGTCGAGGTTCTTGTTCATTTCTTCATACTTGATGAGTGCTCCGCCGAGAATGATCTGGGGGATGAGGATCAGGGGGATGACGTTCAGCGCGGTGCGTGAATCACTGACCAGCGAGGAGATAAGCAGTCCGATGCAGGCTCCGGTGAGGGAGGTCATGAACATCCAGAAAAGATGGATGGAGAACATCTCCCGCAGTTCGAGGATGGTGTTCCCCACCAAGAGATAAATGAAGCACTGAATGAGCGAGAACGTGGCCAAGGAAAGGGTCTTCCCGATGATGTAGTAAGGGATGCGGAGGTTATGATTGCGTTCGCGATTAAGCATGTGCCGGTCACGAATGATCTCGTCCGCGCTATTGGTCAGGCCCAAAAACATGGCGACCACGAGGCTCAGGAAGAGATAGGTGGGGATGTGGAAAGCGGAGGCGAAGGTGTAGTTATCGTCTTCAGAATAACGCAGCACCATTGAGATCAGAAAGGCCAGCAAGGGTGCTTCTAAAACGGTGGTGAGCAGATTGGCCCGATTGCGCAGCTTGCTCAGAAAAGAGCGTTTCAGCATGGTGACAAAGAGGATGCTTTCCTCCCGCATGTTCAGTGGCGGCTGCTTCGGAAGCTTACGCGGTGCCGTCTGTTCCAGGCGAGTCTCATCACGCTTGGTATGAGTCTTCGCCATGCTGTCCAACAACACATGTGTCTGATAGCGGTCCCGCCAGAAATTAGGCGGGAAACGACGCGCCGCCGTCAGATGGCCATCGTTGCTTCGCTCGTGTATCACATCGCCGCTGATGTCCCGCAAGGGAGTCTCCAGCACATCGAAAACAAAGTCCGGCGTCATCTTCTCCGGCATGGGCTGCGGGGCGGTATCTTGGTGGCCGCTCTCGCTGCAATAGGCTTCCCAGAAGTATTCCAGCATGGCCTGCGGTGTGCCGAAGAAGGCCACCTTACCGCCTTTATCAAGCAGCAAGGCTTTATCAAACATCTGAATGAGCTTCATGCTCGGCTGATGGATAGAGGCGAAGATGATCTTATTACGAGCCAGCGAACGGATGATTTCCAGAACGTGTTCGGAGTCCTTCGAGGAAAGGCCAGACGTGGGCTCATCAAACAAATAGAGGTCTGAAATGCCGATCATGTCGAGGCCGGCATTGAGACGCTTGCGCTCGCCACCACTCAGGAACTTCTGCTCAGGCGTGCCCGCAAGGCGATGCCGCAACTCATTGAGCCCGAGTTCGGACAGCTTGGCATCGACTCGCTTGCGGCGATCTTCGACGGGCAAATGCGGACAGCGCACGGCCACGGAGTAGTCGAGATTTTCCTGCACTTTCAGCAAGGGATCAAAGGCGTCCTCTTGCGGAATATAAGCGATGTAGGGCGTCAGATTATCTAGGCTTTCATAGAGTGAGAAGCCGTTCATCATGATGTCTCCGCTCTTCGGCTTAAGCTGGCCTCCGAGGGTTCTCAATAAGGTGCTCTTCCCGCAACCACTGGGGCCCATGACACAAATCATTTCACCACGACGCGCGGTGAGACTGATGCTGTCCAGTGCGGTATCTCGTGAATCAAAGCGATGCGTGACTTCACGCAGCTCGACCTGACGGATCACATTGCGCTCTTCTTCGATAATCCGATCCGCGAAGTGACATCGCAAATACTGCCCTTCGCCCAAAGTCAACGTATCGCCGTCATTGAGCATGGCGTGGTCTTTGACGGGCATGTTGCCGACGAAGATGGCGCGATCAGAACGCAGCACTTCCAGCTCGCCAGTCTTCTCCGCGTAATTGCAGACGATCTTCAACAAGATCTCGCCTTCACCTTCGCCAGAAAGCAGGATGTCGCCTTCATCCAGAAGATCGGGATTGTTGGAGACGAGGTAGGTATTGCGACTGCCTTCCAACCGGAACTGTTCGCCAAACTCACGCGCACGCCGGCGCAGCTCCTGAAGGGAAATCTCGACTTCACCGATGGCGATGATCTTGTCCTCAATGGACGCTTCGACCTTCGTGCCTTCTTTGAGTTTGATGCCAATGATGATCGCATCCGTATCACGCAATGCTTCCACGAGGACGCCGAGTCCAAAGCTGATCCTTAGGTTGGTGCCGCGTCCCCGTGTCTGCGAAATCTCAGCGCTCCCCTCTTCCGTCAGCGTTAGGTAGAGCTGAGTGCCGGTGAGGTTTTTCTTGGCATTGAAGTAGGCAATGAAATCCGCGTAGTCTAGGGAGACATCTTCCAAAACCACACGCTCACCCACATAGAGACGCGAGAAGTCACCGGGACGCAAAGTTCGGCTGCGCACCAGAACGGGCACCCGTCCTGTATTCTTCAGGAGCACCAAGTTTTGATAGCGAAACGCGGAGACATTGCAGTCCTCAGAGAGTGAACGCAACAAGACATCACAAGGCACCTGCGGCGCGATGCGCAGATATTCGAGCGGCTGTCCCGTCTTGCTCCGAATGTCATCATCGTCGGCTTGTCCATCCTCCGCATTGAGCTGATAAACGATGTCGATGGCTTGGGCTGCGATGCCCAAATTCGTCATGAACAAATAGAACTCGACGAGCTGCTGACGGCTGTTCGCAGAACGTGAAATGAGGAGATAGAGCTGGACACCGAATGATGATTTTGTTCTGAAGACAGGTCCTTATAAGGGGCAGAAAGTTTTAGTTGATGGTCCGGAATACGAGAA
>JANYJH010000081.1 GCA_025361865.1 Phragmitibacter sp. | reverse complement strand
TACACGGGCTACATCTTCGTCGCACTCGTGCTGCTGTTGGCCATCGTTTTCTCAGCGCTTCGCCTCGGTCGCGGACCCGTGCTGATGATGGCGGCACTGAGCGCCATCGCTTGGGACTACTTCTTTATCCCACCACGATTCACGTTCTACATCGCGAAGCCGGAGGACATGATCATGTTCGGCATGTTCTTCATCGTGGCGCTGAGCATGGGGCATCTGACCTCGCGATTACGCGAGCGTGAACTGGCTGAGCGCCGACGCCAGCGACAGACGGCGGCGTTGCTTCGCGTGACTCAGAGCGCGGCCTTGGCGGCTGATCCTGAGAAGGGACTGGCCGAAGCCATGCGCACCATCAATGAGCTGCTTCAGGCAGAAACAGCGCTGGTGGTTCGGGAAGATGACCGCTCGCTTTCACAGGTGGCTCATCGGGCGAGCACCTTCACCCCGACCACTAAAGAATGGGGCGTGATCCATTGGGCTTACACGAACAAGCAGGACGCAGGGCGTTTCACTGACACGCTTCCGAACTCCGATGCGACGTGGTTTCCGCTGCAAACCGCGACCTCGCTGATCGGTGTGATCGGCATTTGGTTGCCATCTGATGCCGTGATGGATTTCGGCACCCGGCAAACTATTGAAGCCTTCGCCTTGCAACTGGCGCTGGTTTTGGAGAAGGAGCACTTCATCCAAGCGGTGAGCCGTGCCGAGGTTCGCAGTGAATCGGATCGCTTGCGCAAGACGCTGCTAGATAGCGTATCTCATGAGTTGAAGACTCCCATCGCGGTCATGCAGGCCGCGCTTGATGGACTGGATCAAACGGACGCAGCCGCGAGTTCGCGGCCTTATCACAAGGAGTTGCGCATCGCTGTGGATCGTCTTCATCGCGTCGTGGAAAGCCTCTTGCACATGACTCGGCTGGAGTCGGAAGTGGTGCAGCCCATCAAGGACTGGACTTCTGTGGATGAGCTCTTCCAATCGGCCAGAAGTTCGGCTGGTGAAGCGCTGGAGAGTCATCCCGTGGAGACTCATCTTGCGTCAGAAATGCCGATGGTAAAACTGGATGCAACGCTGGTGGCGCAGGCTCTGGCCAATCTTCTGCACAACGCCGCGTGCTACACTCCCAGCGGCACGAAGATCGAACTTCATGCGCGCATGGAACGGCCTACGATGCTGCTGCTCCAAGTTCGCGATCATGGCCCCGGATTGCCTGAAGGAATGGAGCAGCAGGTCTTCGGCAAATTTGTTCGTGGACCAACGGCTGCGGCGGGTGGCACGGGGCTTGGGCTCTCAATTGCCCGTGGCTTTGCCCGCGCGATGGGTGGCGATTTGACCGCCGTGAATCATCCGCAAGGTGGTGCTGAATTCACGATGAGACTGCCAGTTGAGATTCTCGAAGCCACGCCTGAGAGTGGGGCATGAGCGCCACCGCAGTTATCATCGACGATGAAGTGCAGATCCGTCGTCTTCTGCGTCTGGCGCTGGAGGCGAAGGGATACCGCGTCTTCGAGGCGGAGAACGGTCAGCTTGGTTTGGGCGAGATCGTTTTTCACAAACCGGATGTCGTCCTTCTGGACATGGGCTTGCCGGATATGGACGGCTTGGAAGTCCTGCAAAAGCTTCGCGAATGGAGCACTGTGCCCGTGGTCATTCTCAGCGTGCGTGATCAGGCCGATGACAAAATAGCCGCGCTAGAAGCGGGCGCGGATGACTATGTGCAAAAGCCGTTTCATACGTTGGAGTTGCTCGCGCGACTCGGCGCGGTGCAGCGTCGCACTCAGAGCAGCGAAGCCTCGCCGAATCGGCAACTCGGCGCGCTGACAGTGGATCTGGCAGCTCATCAAGTGAGCGTCAGCGACAAGCCCGTGAAGCTCACGCCCATTGAATTCGCGCTGCTCAAAACACTCACGCAACACGTCGGCAAAGTCGTTACGCAAAAGCAGCTCCTCCGTGAAGTTTGGGGACCGCAGTCAGAAGAGCAGAGCCAGTATCTGCGCGTCCATCTCACCCACATTCGCAAGAAGCTGACGGATGCAGGCTTGTCAGGAGTGACGATCAAGACCGAGGCTGGAATCGGGTATCGGTTGGTGGCGGAGTGAGGGTTGAGTTCACTCTTCACTTTGCAGCAAAGCCGTCAGGCGTTCCTGCAAAGGCTCTGGCAGTCGAGACGTGAGTTCCTCATCAATCAAACCCACGTCAGCAAGATCGCGCAGATGAACCCGGTCTTTATCGCGGAAGGCGGTGAGCTTCATCCTTACCAAGGCCTCCAAAGAGACCAACTGAAAACCTTCCGTTTCCTCGCTCTCGCTGACATCGGCCGATGGCAGGAGATTGTCGGCACGAACACGTTCATTGGCGAAGACCACATGAACGGCATCGCGTGGCCGTGCCTCTGGTCCATCCAGAAAGACATCCAGCGTTCCGCCTTGTCCCAGAGAAGAAAGATTGCGATGAATGAAGCCTGCTTCTTTCATGGCGGCAATGGCAGCCGGAAGGTGTTCACGGCGCAGCAGAATATCCACGTCCCGCGTGTTACGCACGGCGCTTTCATCGACACGAGAAACCCATGCGGCAACCGCATTGCCTCCCGTCACCGCGTAGGGAACATGCGCTGAATTCAAAGCCGCAGCGGCTTTCATCAAGCGTCGTCGCACATTCTCAACAGCATTCTCCATGCGAGTCCAGGATACGGGTTCAAGTGCGACGACCATGACTTTGGTTCCAAGTGATCACCAGATTAACACAAAGCCGCTGTTTCTCAATGCGCCAGATAGCGCTCTGCTTCCAGCGCGGCGGCGCAGCCCTGACCAGCGGCGGTGATGGCCTGACGATAGACGTGGTCCGCGACATCTCCGGCAGCGAAGAGGCCTTGCGTTTTGGTGAGGGTGCCTTGCGTTTGGATTATGTAGCCATTCTCGTCTTTATCCACGAGGTCGCCGAGGAACTTCGCATTCGGGACGTGGCCGATAGCGACGAAGACGCACTTCAACTCCAGTTCACTTTCTTCTCCGGTGACCAGATTCTTGATCGTGGCCGCGCGGACTTCGCCCTTCTCATCGATCAAGTAGGCGCTGATGGTGCTGTTCCAGATGGGCTTGATCTTCGGGTTCGCAAGGGCTCGGTCAGCCATGATTTTGGAAGCGCGCAGCTCCTCACGGCGATGCACGAGATAAACGGTGCTGGCGAAGCGCGTGAGGAAACTGGCTTCTTCACAAGCAGAATCACCACCGCCGATGACGGCCACTGGGACATTCCGGTAGAAGGCGCCATCGCAAGTCGCGCAGCTCGTCAAGCCGTGACCGATGAGCGATTTCTCATTAGGCAAACCGAGGTGCTTTGGGGAAGCGCCAGTAGCCACGATGACGGTCTTCGCTTGGAGCGTGTTGCCGCCTTCCAGAAGGACATCGAAGTGACCCGCGTCGGTTTTGGTCACCTTCTCGACTTGGGAATACTCAATGCGCGCGCCGAATTTCTCCGCCTGCGTCTGCATCTTCATCATCAGTTCCGGCCCTTCGATGCCCTCAGGAAAACCGGGGAAGTTTTCCACTTCGGTGGTTGTCGTGAGCTGTCCGCCGGGCTGGGAACCGGAGAGCATCAACGGAGTAAGGTTCGCACGTCCGGTGTAGATCGCTGCCGTGTAACCTGCGCAGCCCGTGCCGATGATGATGACGTTTTCCATGAGGTTTGAAGGGGAATGGTGATTTGACGTTCGCTTGGTTTGGCGTTGTTTCGGCAACATGCAAGCTCACGCCCGACGGTCAATGCGCCGATTATTAAAATGCTTCATACTACTCGCGCTAATCATGTCGGGATTCGCGCAAGCTTCCACGACTGAGAAGCCCGCTTTTGAAGGCTATTCCCAGCTTTCGCATTTTCCCAAACCGTTGCCGTTATATCCGCATGAGGCCAGTGCCGGTGCCTGGCAGATAATCCAACAACGCGCTGCGCTGGATCCGTTCAACGTCGCCGCGACGATCATCTTCATCCTTGCGGTGCTGCACACGTTTCTGGCCACAGTGTTTCGCGAACATGCGCACCGCCTTGAGAAAGCGCACTTGGAGTATCATGGAGAGGATACGGATCAGGTCTCCTTCTGGGCGGTGGTGTTTCATTTTTTCGGCGAGGTGGAAGCGGTCTTTGGCCTCTGGATCTTTGCGCTCGCGGGGGCTGCTTTGTGGTTTTATGGATGGCAGGATTTGCGCAATTACATCGGCCATGATGTGGAGTTCACGGAGCCGCTGTTCGTGATCATCATCATGGCCATCGCCGCGTCGCGACCTGTGGTGAAGTTCGCGGAAGGCTGCATTGGCAAAGTGGCGGCACTTGGTAAAAGCACGCCCGCCGCGTGGTGGTTGAGCATTCTGACCATCGGGCCGTTGTTGGGTTCGTTGATCACCGAGCCAGCGGCCATGACGCTTTCAGCGCTGCTATTGTCGAAGCGGATATACTCGCTCATTCCGAGCAAAAGTCTGGCTTATGGCACGCTCGGTCTGCTCTTCGTAAACGTCAGTGTGGGCGGCACGCTGACCCACTTCGCCGCTCCACCCATCCTCATGGTGGCGGCTCCGTGGCACTGGGACACAGCGTTGGTCTTCGGGAACATGGGCTGGAAAATGGTGGTCGCGATATTGATCAACAACGCGGCTTACTACCTACTGTTTCGCAGGGAATTAAAAGGACTCATTCACGCGGCGGGAGCAGCCTCCAAAAAGCTCACGACAGACGATGCAGCAGTCCCTTGGAACATCATCGTCACTCACTTGGGCTTCGTGGCGTGGACTGTGTTTACGAATCATTATCCGGCCTTGTTCATCGGCGGGTTCCTGTTTTTCATGGGCTTCGTGGAGGCTACGCAACATCACCAGAGCAAGATCGCGCTGAAGACTCCGCTGCTCGTGGGCTTCTTCTTGGCAGGCTTGGTTGTGCATGGTCGCTGCCAGGCATGGTGGATCGAGCCGCTGCTCACCAGCGCCGGGCTCTCGCCGACCTCACTTCTTCTTGGTTCCGCCGTGCTGACTAGTTTCAATGACAATGCCGCCATCACTTACCTCGCAGCGCAGGCTCCTTCATTGACGGACTTCGCCAAATACGCCGTCGTCGCTGGAGCCATCTCTGCGGGTGGCATGACGGTCATCGCCAATGCGCCGAACCCGGCTGGGCAGTCCATTCTCGGGAAGCATTTCGCCAGCGGTGTCTCGCCCATGAAGCTGGCCTTGGCCGCGTTGGTGCCGACGATCATTGCCATCGTGCTGCTCTTGGTCTTGCGCAGTCCGCTGATGCGGTAGTTTCCCTCGACAGTCTTCGCAGAAGGCTTATTCGTCTTGCATGAGTGCTTCACTGCAATTCCTCACCGATGAAACAGGTCACAAGACGGCCGTCGTTTTGCCTTTGCATGATTACGAGCGGCTTCTCGAGGACCTTGATGATCTCAGTGTTGCGGCTGAACGTCGCGATGAAGAGTCCCTGAACCATAACGATTTTCTAAAGCTTCTTCAGGACGATGGCCTCGTATCAGCTTGAATGGCGCAAGTCGGTAGCGAAGGATTTTAAGGGTCTGCCGAAAGACATGGTAGCTCGTATGATTAGCGCCGCCGAACTTTTGGCTGAAGAGCCCCTGCCTCATGGCAGTGAGAAATTGAGCGGCACAGCCAACAGTTATCGCATCCGTGTCGGCGACTATCGTGTCGTTTATGAATTAGACGAGGAACACAAGATCCTGCGCATCATTCGTGCGCGGCATCGCAAGGAAGTCTATCGCTAAGCATATGTTCACAGGCATCGTTGAAACCACAGGCACCGTGCAAAGCATCATCTTCCGGGAGGGAGGCGCGCGGTTCCTCGTCAATGTCGGGCCGATGGCCAAGGAGTTATCGCTCGGAGAAAGCGTCGCGGTCAATGGCTGTTGCCTGACGGTGACGGAGTTCGATGGCGAAGCGGGCACGGCGGCTTTTGACCTACTCATTGAGACGCTGCGGGTGACCAGTCTCGGTCAGTTGAAAGAAGGGGGCGTGGTGAATTTAGAGCGAGCCTTAAGGATCGGTGATCGTCTCAGTGGTCACTTTGTTCAAGGGCATGTGGATGCCACCGTGAGGATCATCGCTTTGGATCAAGTGGGCATGGATCACCAGTTCACAGTCGCGCTGCCAAAGGAATGGGCGCACCTCGTCGTTCACAAGGGCTCAGTGTGCCTCGACGGCATGAGCCTGACCATTGCTGAACTCGGCGAGGATCACATGACCTTCTGGATCACGCCGCATACCTTTGCCGTAACTAATCTGCGAGCCTTAAAAGCGGGCGATGTGGTCAATGTCGAATTCGACATGCTGGCGAAGCACATCGCGAGAATCCACGGGAGATGATTTTTAGACGGAATTAACGGAATTCGACAGAATTTATGATTCCAAATCGAGAAGCCTGATTCTGTCGAATTCCGTTAATTCCGTCCAAACTCAGTCCTGCTTCTCCCAGCGCAGCAGATGCGCGCCATCATACTTCTCTTTCGGATGGAAGAGCCAGCCAGCGGATGGGTTGTGCAGTTCGTATTTGGTCAAGACGAACTCAGGCAGGAAGAGGTCGCTGTTCGGATCATAGACTTTCTGGCCGGTGAAGTGACCCCAGAGCTTGTATTCGCGATTGTGATCGTAACCGAAGGCGTTCCCGCCATCGGCAGGCTGCTCAGGGAGTCGGTCAGGGCTGAGCATTTGCTTCTCATTGATGACCACCAGTCGCGAGTCATCCCAGGACTGACCGGGCCGACGCAGGTAGCCCCAGAAGTGGGTGCGCTCGATGAAGTAGCGACGGCCAATGAAGTAGTCTCCGCGTGGTTCATTGGCGATGGCGATGCGACGCTCATCAATCCTCTGTTGAATCATAGGATCTGCACAACTGGAGATCAGCACGGTGAGGAGCAGCAGGAGAAAGGGGGCGATTCGGCGCATGATGCAAGGGAGCAAAGCCCCCGCGCTTTGCAAAGAATCTTTGCGCTCGTTTGTGCCCCGCATCTCCATTTGCAATCCGTCCTCGGCGCGTCACGCTGCGCGCATGAGAAGACTCGTCTGCCTGTTCAGCATCATCATTGCCAGCTCCTACCTGACTGCGGAGGAAGCGAAACCAGAGGTCAAACCTGCCGATGCCGAGGCTGCGAAATCAAAGGAGGCCGAGAAGTCGAAGGACGAAAAGAAGGAGCGCAAAACGGAGACGAAGCACTCGCTCAGCATCGGCGGCGTGAAGCTGGACTACACCGCCACGGCGGGCCTCATCCCGCTCAAGGATGCCGAAGGCAAGACCACCGCAGAGATCTTCTACATCGCTTATACAAAGGACGGCGGCAGTGATCTGACCAAGCGCCCCGTCACTTTCGCTTTCAACGGCGGTCCCGGTTCGTCCTCCGTCTGGATGCACATGGGCCTCCTCGGTCCCAAGCGCGTGAAGCTCCAGGAGAATGGCTTTGCCGTGCCGCCGCCTTATGAACTGGTGGACAATGAATCATCGCTGCTCGATGACACCGACCTCGTCTTCATTGATCCCGTGGGCACCGGCTACAGTCGCGCAGCCAAGCCCGATGAGGCGAAGAAGTTCTGGGGCGTCAAAGAAGACGCGAACAGCGTGGGCGAATTCATCCGCCTCTACGTGACCAAAAACACGCGCTGGGCTTCGCCGAAGTTCCTCATCGGCGAGAGCTACGGCACCACGCGCGCAGCGGCCTTGAGCGGCGTCTTGAGCCATCAGCATCGCATGAACCTGAACGGCATCATGCTCGTGAGCACCGTCTTGAACTTCCAGACCATCTGGGGCGGTGAGGGGAATGACCTCCCGCATGTGCTTTATCTTCCCACCTATACGGCCACCGCTTGGTATCATAAGAAGCTTCCTGCTGATCTGCAAAAGCTTCCACTCGAACAAGTGTTGAAACAATCCGAAGCCTTCGCCAGTGGCGACTACAACCAGGCCCTGCTGTTCGGGAACGCCCTCGTGCCCGCGAAGCGCACCGCCATCGTGAAGCAGTTCGCCCGCCTCACCGGCCTGTCAGAAACCTTCGTGGATCGCGCGAACCTGCGCGTGAGCATGTCCCGTTTCGGTGCGGAACTGCTGCGTGATCAAAGCCTCGTGCTGGGTCGCTTTGACAGCCGCTACACCAGCCTCGTGCGTGACCCCTTGAGCGAAGCCGCCGAGCGCGATCCCAGCGCAGATGCGGTGTTCAGCGTCTTCGCCTCCACCTTTAACAGCTACGTCCGCACCGAGCTGAAGTATGAAGAAGACCAGCCCTACAACATCCTGACCAGCGTCGGCCCGTGGAATTGGGGAGCGGAGAACAACTTCGTGAACGTGGCTGAAACCCTCGCCGAAAGCCTGACGGAAAACCCCTTTCTCAAGGTTCACGTCTCCTGCGGCTTCTATGATCTGGCCACGCCCTACTTCGCTAGCCGCTACACCTTTAGCCATCTCGGCATCAACGAAGCCCTCGCGAAGAACATCACGCTGGATGACTACACCGCCGGGCACATGATGTATTTGAACTTATCGGATTTGAAGAAGCAGAAGACGGATTTATCGAAGTTCATCAAGGCCGCGAGTGGACGGTAAGCTCACCCCCGCCAGCCGTATCGTGGCACGGCCTGGATTTCCACCCAGTGCTGGCTGCCTTGCTTGCGCCAGACTAATTCCAGGAGCACGGCGAGGTCGTTGCCCCACTGGAGTTGGCTGGAGATCTGACTGGCGACTTCGCTTCCCTTGAGCGCAAAGACGGCTCCGGTGTAGTCGGTGTTCGGCTGGTAAATCTCAAAGCCTTCCCGCCTTTCCAGCTCGGGAACGTCTTTCTCAAAGTAATGTTTCCGGTGCATCATCACGCGGAATCGGGTGGGCTGAGCGGCGTCGTTGTTCAGGAATTTCAGCAGCACATCGTCATAGAATTCCGTGAAGGTTTCCCAGTCCACCTGGGCATTTTTCTTGGGCGGCTGATCCACGAGCATGAGCACGGGGTGAGCGAAGCCGGGGCCGCGAACCTCGAACATGCTGTAAGCGGGCACACCGTTCTTCGCGGAGAAATGGTTCAGGTAATCCAAGTGGGAGACGTTGATCGCGCCGTCCTTGTGCTTCCGATAATACTTCTCCATCAGGGGGCGGATGGTCTCGGGCTTCTGAACCCAGTTGAGTCGTTCCGCCCAAGTGGGCGCAGCCAGGAAGGCTTTCACGGCTTTCACGGCGGAGGCGGCTTCAGGGGGGGATTTGGATTCGATGATCTTCTGAACCGGCAGCGTGCTGGTTTCAGCCGATGGCGGCTTGTCTGCGGGCGGTGTCATGGCGGCATCACTCGGCAGTGGCAGGGCAGGGGCTTCGCTCAAAGGGACATCCAGTTTGACGGTGGTGATCGGGAGAACGGGCGGCGTCGGCGCAGTGAGCGGCGGTGTGGGCGGCACCGGGAGGGTAGCGTCTGCTGAGGACATCACGCTGGAGGCGACCGTGGGGCTGACCACTCTGATGGGGGAGGGAACGGTTTTCTCCTCTGGAGCAGGCGGGGGCTCGCTCTTGGTTACGGGCGGCGCTGGTGCAGTCTGAGCCTGCACTTCCATGACGGGCTTGGCTTCGGGTAGGGGAGTGGTGGGGGGGGGCACTGCTGGTGGCGTGACCTCATTTGACGGAGCAGGCTCTTTCTCTTTGGAGGCCGTAACTGGGGCGGGCGCTTCGGGTTTGACGTCAGGTGTTTCAGCGTCCGCTTGAATAGGAATGGCCTTATAGACCTTATGCGGTTCCGGCTTTAACCAAATCGCAACATAGTCCCAACAGGCGTAGATCACGAGGATGTCGAAGAGGATGAAGAGGGCAATTCCGACGGCGAACCAGCGATTCTTCCTCAGGCGACGCTCCTGTCTAGGCGAATCTTCGACATGCACCAAGCCGACGCCCAAACCGGGCATGTGAGGGCGGGTCAATGCGGGAGCGCCCGTGGATTGCGCTCCCGCCATGACCTCACCGAGCCCCGGTGGCGCAGGCTCCGCATTTTCGGAGGGCACCGTAGCAAAAAGATGTTGAAGCAATCCTCCCGATTGACGGGTCGGCTCGCTCACCGGCTCCGCGCTGGCGTGGGGAGGTTCACTCATCATGTCGGCCTCTTCATCATCAGCCTCTTCTTCAGGGTGGGTGTCCAACTCTGGCTCGTCGGCAAGAGGCGGCATTTCATCAGGCACGACGGTTTGAGGCTCGCGCCAGATCGGTTCGACCGGCACCACTTCTGGCGGCGCGGGTTCAGGTAAAGCGATGGACTCCGGCTTGGCTTCAGGAGCTTCAACGGCTGGAGCAGGACGCTCTGGTTCTGGCGGAACGTAAGGCTGAGCCTCTTCTTGCTCGACAGGCACTGGCGAGGTGACGACGGCTCCGCACTTCGGACAATGGTCTGACACACCTGCGAGATGCCACGGCACGGCAAGGCGTGTGCCGCAGGCATGACAGGAAAATTTGATCAGGCGTGGCTTCAATGAAGGGGGTTACAGGTGGTAACCTTGCTCATTATCAAACAATAAGGGCACTGGCAAGCCGGACAGACATGAAACCCACTGAGGTCAGTTGCCCAGTTTGACCCGAAGCAGTGGAGGCGTGTTATTGCCGCTCTCTTTCGTTGCGAAGGCATGGACGAACCCGCCGCGTGCGGTCTCGTCAGTTTCACGGCACAGGATCAGAGTGACGAGGCCGTTCGTGTCGTGTCTGAGGAAGTCCCGCAAAGCTTCCCCATGCAGGGATAGCGAGCCCCGGTTCACACCTTGCTTGATGATGAAATGACCCAGTAGCGCCGTCTTCGTGGTGAGTGGTAAATGACGCTCTGCCTGCTGCGGATCATGCGCGGGCGCGGACTGCCAGGTGAGCTTATCTTCCTCCCATTCATCCTCGCTTTCATCCGTGAGGCCATAGACGGCAAAGATGCTGTCCGGCACGAGCGTGGCGAAGCCGAGATCGCTCGGTTCAATGGAGAGCACGAGTTCTGCGTCAGTGATGCTCTGGCCTTTGAATTTGCTCACGTCAAAGCAGAGGTAGCCCTTGCGATTGAGATCGGCTTGGATGCTGCTGCGCTTCACGCGGAGGAAGGGATCGCGACCGAAGTTCTTCGCCTTGTCATTGCTCTGAATGTAGCTGTCCTTACCGCGACCGAACGCGGTGGAGATGACCTGCCAGCCATCGCCCGCATCCATGATGGTATCAGGCTGCCAACGGCTCGGCTCGTGCTCCTGAGAGGCCGGATTCAGGCGGCTCTGCGTCCAGCCCTTGTCCACGCGCTGACCACCGCGCAGTTCCTGATGGTTCACTTCCACCAGACCTTCCAAGACCTGCACCATATATTTCCCGTCATCGCCGGTGCTCACGCCGAAGCGCGTTCCGTAGTCCACGACCTTGGCTTGTTGCGTGTCCACGGTGAAGCCTTTCGCGCTGGGTGGAACCTCAGCGACCAGCGTGCCGCGCTTCAAGCGACAAGCCATCGCGCTGACCAGTTCGATGGTGGCAGGAGCTTCCATCACGACTTCGGCTCCGCTATCAAAACGCAGCGTCGCCAAACCTTCCGCCAGCTCCAGCGTGCCGACTCCCACGCGCGAGCCTTCCGCCGTGGGAAGCGTGCTACCGGACCATTTGCACTGTTGGGATTTGATGACCGTGGCCACCGTTGGCGTTGAATTGCGCGGGAACATCCAAAGCCCCGCGAAGGTGAGCATGGCCGCTGCCGCTGCCCCCATCACGGCGAGCTTGATGCTGACTTGATTTCGCTTAGTCGCAGGAAAGGGAATCACCTGTTCTTCGGCGAGTTCTTTAGTCAATCGCGAGTCAAAACGAAGCTCCGCGTGCTGATGGAGCGACTGCGCAAAGAGCCCGCGCAGTTCTGCATTATCACGCAAGGTCTGCTCAAGCTGCGCAGCTTCCTCCTCGCTCAGCTTCCCGTTCAAGGCGCGTTCGCATAACTCCAGCACGCGCCATTGTTCAGCCTCACTTTTCATGCCGCACCTCCCGCGCTGATTTGCTTCTCCACGCATTGCAGCAAGACGAGCCGCACGCGGCTCAAAGCCCGATACACCGCGCCTTCCGTGCTTCCGATGCGTTCGGCGACCTGCTCCACTTCGAGGTCTTCAAAGTAGCGCAGGAGCACCAGTTGACGGTGTTCTTCTGCCAGCTTCCGCAGGCAGCTTTGCAGGGCCTCGCGTCGGTCCTCACCGCGTTCGGAAAGCTGCGCTACCCCGTGACTGAGCGCTTCCAGCATCTCATCGGAAAGCGGAAGATGCTGCCGTTTGTGCTGGCGTCGGCTGTTGAGGATTTGGTGAAACGCCACCTTTCGAGCCCAAGCGATGAAATTCGTTCCTGACTCGAATTGATCAAAGGAACGCCACATGACCATCTTCGTCTGTTGCAGGACATCGTCCGCATCCGCATTGGAAGACACCATGCTATAAACATAGAGCCCGAGAGCGCGGTCATGCTGCGTGAGCAAAGTGAGAAACTCAGTGGTGCGGTCGGAGGCTTCCATGAAAGAGAGGCGATGGCTGACGTTACTATAAGGCTCGCGCCAGCTATTTTTGGACAAGAATATTTTCTTGTCCAAAACAGGCCCCTTCCTGCACTCTATACCTTGAACATGGAATCCTGTCTCCTCACCCCCCTGAATCGCCTGGCTGCCATCGCGCTGTTTGGCCTGATGAGCCATGCTCTAAGCGCTGCGGAAGCTGATCCTGCGGCCCTGAAGTTCTTTGAGACGAAGATTCGTCCGTTGCTTTCAGATCAATGCATGAAGTGCCACGGCGAGAAGAAGCAGAAGGGCGGGCTGCGTCTTGATAGTCTCCAAGCCGCGCAACAAGGCGGCGATGGTGGCGCGGCAGTCACGCCCGGTGATGTGGCTTCGTCCTTGCTTATCAAGGCCATCTCCTATGAAGACTCGGACCTGCAAATGCCGCCCGATAACAAGCTGGAAGCCGCGCAGATAGCCGACCTAAAGAAATGGATCGAGCTCGGCGCGCCGTGGCCGGAAGACAAGGCGCATCCAGTAAAGAAGCCTGGGGAGTTCAGCGTGGAGGAGCGTGCTTGGTGGGCCTTCCAGCCGGTGAAACATCCTGAGCCGCCGCAGATTCAAAGTCCTAAGTCCAAAATCCAAAACGCGATTGATTCGTTTGTGATCGCGAAGCTGGAGAGTGAAGGCATGACGCAGGCACCGATGGCGGATCGCCATGAAATGGCCCGGCGCCTTTACTTTGATCTTCATGGTCTGCCACCGACGCCCGAAGAGGTGGACCGATTCGTGAATGACAAACGTCCAGATGCTTATCAAAGGCTCGTGGATGAGCTTTTGGAAAGCCCGCGCTATGGGGAACGCTGGGCGCAGCATTGGCTGGACCTCGTTCGCTATGCGGAATCGGATGGCTATCGTGCGGATGCCTACCGCGCGGATGCCTGGCCTTACCGTGATTACGTGATCCGTTCGTTCAATGAAGACAAGCCGTATGATCACTTCGTTAAAGAGCAGCTTGCGGGCGATGAGCTAAACCCTGACGATCCGAAGGTGATCATCGCCACGTCCTATTTCAGGAACCCGATCTACGAGTGGAATTCAGCCGACGCCGATGGCCAGCGGCAGACCATTATCAATGAAATCAGCGACGTCAGCGGCGAGCTGTTTCTTGGCCTTAGCTTTGGTTGCGCCCGCTGTCACGATCACAAGTTCGATCCCATTTTGCAAAAGGACTGCTATCGGCTCCAAGCCTTCTTCACGGGCATAGTCTGGCGTGATGATTTAAAGCTGGCGACTCCTGAGCAAAAGAAGCAGCATGAGGAGCAGATGAAGCAGTGGGAGACTGCGGCAGCCGAACCGCTGTCGAAGCTGGACGCCATCCTGAAGCCGAAGGCTGAGAAGTCACGCAAAGGCACGTTCAAGGTTTTCCCTGAATCGGTGCAAGCCTTGTATCTAAAGCCGGAGAATAAAAAAACGCCACTCGAAAAACAGGTTTCCTACTTCGTGCAGCGTCGGCTTGAGGAGAAGGCGGACGCTGTCAAACCGGACAAGTTCAAGCCTGAAGAAAAGGCTCTCTATGACGCCGTGATGAAGGAACTGGCAGCCTATAACGCGATCAAGCCAGAGCCTCTGCCTACGGCTTTCGTCATCACAGACATTGGTCGTGAGGTTCCTCCCACGTCCTACAAAACAAGGCGTGCCAGCGCGGATGATGTGAAGCCCGGCTTCCTCAGTATCCTTGATCCCGGCGACGCGAAGATTACGCCACCAGCGAACGTCAACAGCAGCGGACGCCGCACTGCTTTGGCCAACTGGATCGCGAGCCCGGACAATGCCTTGTCCACGCGCGTCATCGTGAACCGCGTGTGGCAGTATCATTTCGGGCGTGGCCTCACCGCGACGACGAGCGACTTCGGCAAGCTCGGTGAGAAGCCCAGCCATCCTGAGTTGCTGGACTGGCTGACGAGTGAGTTCGTGAAGAATGGCTGGAGCTTGAAGAAGCTTCATCGCCTCATCATGAATTCGGCGACCTACCAGCAAACGGCACGTCAACAGCCAGGCGAGATCGCCTTGAAACGCGACCCGGAAAACCGCTGGCTCTGGCGCATGAATCCGCGTCGTCTGGAAGCAGATCAGGCCCGCGATGCGTTGCTTTCCATCAGCGCTGAATTGAATGACAAATCAGGCGGTCCTGGTGAAGACCCGAATCGTCTCCGTCGCACGATCTATTCCAAGAAACTCCGCAACTCACAGGAGGAGTTCTTGCACAGCTTCGATGCTCCGAACGGCTATCAAAGCGTGGCCAAGCGCGATGAGACCACGACGGCTCTGCAAAGTCTTTTGATGATCAATGGCGACTGGCCGCTCCAGCGCGCCCGCGCGATGGCCTCGCGTCTCTTGAATGATAAGGAAGCAAAGCCCGCTGAGGTGGTGCGTAAGGCTTATGAGCTGGTCTATTCACGTCCGCCTGCGGCCCGGGAACTGGCTGCGGCGGGCTCTTTCCTGAGCCAGCAGGAAGCCTTGCTCAAGAAGGAACAGCCGGAGGTTCCGGTGCTCACGAATCCGCTGGTGGACGCGAAGAGCTACTTCGGCAGTCATCCGATGAGTGGCCTGAAAGCAGTCGCCTTCAAGCCAGGCACGGCCTTTGAAAAGATGCGTGTGAAGCTGGGTGAGATCGAAGGCGAGACCTTCACGGTGGAGGCTCTGGTCTATCTGGATTCGCTTTATTCCAATGCCTCCGTGCGCACTATTGCCTCGCGTTGGAATGGGGATGAACGCGGCAAAGGCTGGTCCCTCGGCATCACGAGCACGGCATCACGCTTCAAGCCGAACAACCTCATCATGCAGCTCTGCGGCGATGACTTCCAGAACTCGCAGCAGTATGAGGCCGTGGCGTCCGGTATTCGCATCGCGTTGAAGACACCGTATTATGTGGCTGCGGTCGTGAGCAACAAGCCGCTCGAAGACCAGCAGTTCGGCGGCACTGTGACCTTCTATGCTTTGAATCTCAATGATCCCAAAGCCGAGTGGCAGACCGTCACGCAGCGTCATTCACTCATCGGCGGCTATGTGAATGCAGAGCACGGACTCATCATCGGCGGTCGGGAGCGTGATACGAAAAGCCTCTGGGATGGTGCCATCAGTCGTGTGGTGGTGACGAATGCCGCGCTGCCGCAGAACCAGCTTTCCTTTGGCATGGTGCAGCCTGCTCCGCGCTGTTTGTTTGATGCCCAAGCCGAGACGCTCGCGAACACCAGCGAGCCCCGTTATGTCTGGGAAACGTCTGCCAAGAAAGACACGGGCAAGAAGCTTTCCGCGAAGCACGAAGCGCTGGCGGACCTTTGCCATGCGCTCATCAACTCCAACGAATTCCTTTACCTCCACTAGACCATGAACCGCATTCCTCACTACGAACAGCTCACGAATCGTCGCGACTTTCTCCGCAAGGGCGGCGCTGGTTTTGGAGCCATCGCGCTGGCCTCCATGTTGGGCGATGACAAGCTCCTGGCCGCGCTCGGCGATGAAGGCGGAAAGCCTGCCAATCCCATGATCGGCCTGCTTCCGCACACGCTGGGCCGCGCGAAGAACGTCATCTTCCTCTTCATGGAAGGCGGCCCAAGTCACCTCGATCTCTGTGACCGCAAACCGCTCGTGGATGAGTATGCGGGCAAGCCCATGCCGGACAGCTTTGTCAAAGACCTCATCACCGCGATGGGCGAATCCCGCTCGCCTGTTCTCGGCACGAAGCGTCAATGGAAACGCTACGGACAGAGCGGTCTGGAGTTCTCTGATTGGATACCGAACATCGCTGAAATGGCGGATGACCTTTGCGTGCTGCGCTCTTGTGTTTCCGATGGCATCAATCACTCGGGCGGCGTCTGTCAGATGAACACCGGGGCCTTGTTCGGCGGCCGTCCGTCGCTTGGTAGCTGGGTGAGTTATGGACTCGGTTCGGAGAACAAGAATCTGCCGTCCTTCGTCGTGATGAAGGACAGTGATACGCAGGTCATCAATGGCGTGCGGAACTGGGGCAGCGGCTTCATGCCTGCTGGGTATCAGGGTGTGCTTTTGGATGAAGGCCCGCAGCCGTTCGCGAACCTCTACACGCCTAAGGACATCAGCGCTGATCGCCAGCGCGGGAAGCTCGCTTTCTTGGACAAGCTCAATCACGAGCACATGAAAACGCGCACGGACAACACGGATCTCGATGCCCGTTTACGCAGCTTCGAGCTGGCCTTCCGAATGCAGGCCACCGCACCGGAAGCCGTGGATTTGAAGCAGGAGAGCGAAGCCACGAAAGCGCTCTACGGCATGGATCGGGCGGAGACGCAAAACTTTGGCCGCATGTGCCTTCATGCCCGCAGAATGGTGGAGCGCGGCGTCCGCTTCGTGCAGCTCTATCACGGAGCGGGCAGCAAATGGGATGCGCACGCGAAGATCGAATCCAATCACGGCAAGCTCTGCGCCGAGATGGACAAGCCCGTGGCCGGTCTGATCCAAGACCTCAAACAGCGCGGTCTGCTCGAAGACACGCTCGTCATCTGGGGCGGTGAGTTTGGTCGCACGCCGATGTCAGAAAAGGGCGATGGTCGCGATCACAATCCGACCGGCTTCTCCATGCTCATGGCGGGCGGTGGTGTGAAAGGTGGCACGGTCATTGGCGAGACCGATGAATTCGGCCTTCGCGCCGTGAAGGATAAACTTCATGTCCATGATATTCATGCCACGATCATGTATCTGCTGGGCATGGATCACACGAAGCTCGTCTATCATCACAAGGGCCGTCCCGAGCGCATCGACTTGAATGAAGGCCATGCCTTCAAGAAGATCGTCGGGTGATGACTACGCCACCTTAGGCACCAAGCGCACATGTGGCAGGGCCTTGGTCTGATGTCTGTCCTCAAGCACGACAGGGGCATAACCGAGGCCCGTGGCGCGTCGCACCAGATGCTCATCGTGCTGGCCCTTGTAGGTGACCATTGTTTCAAAATAAAGGTCCATCGCCGCGCGGCGTTCCTCTTCATTGAAGTCTTTCCAATAGATGCTCCAGAGGATGCGCTCATGGTTGGCATTCACACGATAACCCAACTCTGTGGCCTGCTGACCCATGCGGTGGAGGCTGCGGAGAAGGCTGGGAGCTTTCTGAAGGAGCACAAAACAGAAGTAGGAATCCAAGACGGTGACATTCTTGCTACGGATGGCCTGCCAGCACTCTTCACTCAGGTAAGCCTCAGCCACGCGGCCATTCATATAGCGGGCTCCGATGGCACATATAGCCAGATCGAAGGTGTTCACGACATCCGAAAGCGCCCCATCCTTCACATTGTGATAGGTGATCTCAACGTAGCGTCCTTCCAGCTTATATTTGATGCAAAAAGGGCGAAAGTCCTGCACGAGATGAGCGCCTCTGGCCACCAACGCCGCGCAAAGTTTCTCACGTTCCTTACGGTTGCGCACCCAGAGATCGAGATCGTTGATGGGCAAGCCCTTCTTCAGTAGCGGCTTGAAAGCGCCGCCGCACAGGAACACCTCACCTGCATAGCCCTGTGGGAACAGCGAGGAAAATATCCTCTGGGCATGAGCGCGAATGCGGTTTCTGAAAAGGGCACGGAACATGAAAAATCGTGAAAGTAGAAGATTTTATGGTTCAATCCATATTTACCAGCCATTCTATTTTATATCAATAAATATTTAAGAGATTTTAAAAATAAGATATAACAAATCAAATACTCTCCGAAAGTTAAATACAAGTCCGGCCCTTCAATGGGTGGAACTACTTAGGGCCGTATCTAGTCGGTCCCTTGTAGGATATTTTTAAAAAACTTTAACTTGGCCTGGTTGAGGATCTTATTTCAATCACTTAACCTCCCAATTTTTATAAGTAAACGGTGCGCATTGAATAAGCAAAGCTCTTATAGGTGGTAATGGTCACGTTTTTTTTAAAGTCTTTTACGGAACAAGCCATCAATGGCCTACAAGCGCTCATCTTTTGACAGGTTACGCTGAACTACTACGCTTTGGTTCTGATGCCCATTGAAAACCAAGACCCACGCGAGCAAACTCTAGCCACAGGTCAGGAGTCAAACCGATTCTGGGTCTTCAGCCTTTTCATGGCTGCCGTGACCCTTATGGCGTATTACCCTGCCTTGAACGGAGGTTTCGTTTGGGATGATGATGCTTGGACCACGAGTCTTACGCCGCTCACTCATGGTTTGGCGGGCCTGAAGGAAATCTGGCTCACACCCACTTCCCTCCAACAATACTACCCACTGACCGGCACCAGCTTCTGGCTGGACCATGAATACTGGGGTTGGTGGACGCTCCCTTATCATGTCGAGAACGTCCTGCTTCATGTGCTCTCAGCAATCTTGCTCTGGCGCTTATTGCAACGGCTCGCGATCCCTGGCGCACGACTCGCAGCCCTGATCTTCGCGCTTCACCCTATGATGGTTGAATCCGTCGCCTGGATCACGGAACGTAAAAATGTTCTCTCCATGCCGTTCTTCCTCGGGGCGTTGCTGGCTTATGCCAGTTACACTCACTATTGGAAGGAGGCGGCAATGCCTGAACGGAGATCACGACGTGCCTATTGGCTGGCACTCGTCCTCTTCCTAGCTGCTTTGTTCGCCAAGGCTACGGCATTCGTCTTCCCGCCTGCTTTACTACTGCTCTGCTGGTGGAAGCACGGGAGCCTTCGTTGGAAAGAAGATGTGCTGCCGACATTGCCTCTCTTTGTGCTCGCTCTGGCCTTGAGCGCGGAAGTCAACTGGCTTGAAAAACATCATGTCGGCGCAGTGGGAGCTGACTTTGCTCATTCATTCACTCAGCGCCTTCATATTGCGGGTCGGGCCTTTTGGTTTTATCCCAGCAAGCTTCTCTGGCCTGCAAACCTCTGCTTCATTTATCCGCAGTGGAAGGTGGATTCCAGTGATCCTGAGCAATGGCTCTGGCCCGTGGCGATGGCGGCAGCTCTGATTCTGCCTTGGTGCTGGAGGGAACGAATCGGGCGTGGGCCAGTCATTGCCATCTGGTTTTATGCGGGGGCAATTTTTCCTTCGCTTGGATTCATGGATGTCTATGCGTTGCGTTTTTTGGACGTGTGGGATCACTGGTCTTATCTGCCCAGTCTAAGTTTGCTCATTCTTGGCGTCTCGCTTCTCGTCCGATGGACAGCACGATTTTCACGCTTGAAGCAAGGCATCTGTTCTATTGCATTGTTGTCGCTGCTTGGTTTCCTAACTTCACAGCAAGCCGCGCAGTTTCAGAGTATGGAAAAGCTCTGGCTGACCACGCTTGAAAAGAACCCGGACTGTTGGCTGGCCCATCACAACCTTGGTTTAGATCTGGAAATAAACGGGCGTTTGGAGGAGGCTGTTCTACATTACGAGAAGGCGCTCGCCATCAGGCCAGACCATGCGGAGTTTCATAACGACCTTGGAACCGCCTTCACTCAGCAGGGACAGATCGATAAGGCGCTCCCTCATTACCGCAAGGCCTTAGAACTCGAACCTGAAAATGCTCAGTTTCATTCCAATTTAGCCAGTCTATTGGTCCAGATGGGGCAGTTGACCGAAGCATCTGACCATTTCAAAAAAGCCGTGGCGCTCCGTCCCAGCTTCGTCGAATTCCACAAGGATCTCGCCAGCACCTTATTGAAAATGGGACACACCGATGAAGCGCTTGCAGAATATCGAGCCGCTGTGGTAGCCAAGCCTGATGATGCCGAAGCCCAAGTCAGCCTTGGCAATCTCTACATCAAGTTAAAACAGGCCGGATTAGCTGCGGAGCATTATCGTAAAGCAATCGAAATCCGGCCCGATGATGCCGAGGCACACAACAACCTCGGATGGGCACTTCAGAAATCAGGCCAGATGCGCGAAGCTATTGCCCAGTATTATAGCGCTGTGCGGGCCGATCCCAAGTTCTTGCTCGCGCATAAGAATCTCGCTTGGATTCAAGCCACCGCGCCGGATGCTGCTCTTCGTGATAGCGCCAGTGCCCTGCTGCACGCTCAGGATGCCGCTGAACTGGACGGTAGTCACGATGCCACGGTTCTCATCACTCTCGCCGCTGCCCAAGCCGAAAACGGAAGCTTTGTCGGAGCCATCGCAACTGCCAAAAAAGCCCTAATCCTCGCCCATAGCCAGAACAACAGCACACTAAGTAAAGCCATTGACGCCCAGATCAAAATCTACGAAGCGGGCTTCCCGATGAGAGACCCCAGCCTAGGAGTTTCGTCGGCCCAAGCTCCCTCATACCCGCCTTAATAAACTCTTACCGAACCACGAACTCTTCAAAGCGACTCGACAAACGCTTTGGCACCACGCATTCGAGGTGTGCGCCATCGGCTTCGTATTTCTCGCTCAACACCTTGCCCTCTTGATGGGCGAGGGAGACGAGGTCAAGGCGATGCATGGGCAGCAGAAGAGTGAGTCGGGTGACACGATCGAAGACCATTTCGTGTAAGCTGTGGAGCAGCTTATCCATGCCCTGTCCTGTTTTGATAGAGAGCTGGATCGCATCCGGGAATGCGTTCTGGAGTTGCTGAAGGCGCGAATCTTCAGTGACTAGATCCATCTTGTTTAGAACGAGAATCACGCGCTTGTCTCCTGCCCCCAGCTCCTTCAGAACATCGGTGGTGGTTCGGTAGAACTTCTCCGCGTTGGGATGGCTGGCCTCGATGACGTGGATGAGGAAGTCTGCGAGGTTCGCTTCTTCTAAAGTGGCGCGGAAGCTCTGCACGAGATCGTGCGGGAGCTTGCGCACAAAGCCGACCGTATCCGTGAGCAACAATTGCTGGCCGTCGGGCAGTTCCATGCGGCGCGTGCTGGTATCCAGCGTGGCGAAGAGCTTGTCCTCGACGAG
>JANYJH010000078.1 GCA_025361865.1 Phragmitibacter sp. | reverse complement strand
CCATTCAGCTAGATACAACCCTACGCAGAGCTACGGGAATCTACCAGCCCGTTTGACCAAGCGCGCGAAGCCATCTAAAAACTAGCTCGCTTCGTAGCATCCACAACCTCCTGATTCACGGTGCTTCCCAGTTTTTCTCATCATCTCAAGCTGCCCGATCCGTGGCAACACGCCGCCGTGAACCATCTGCGCGCTGGGCGTGACGTGATCGTGAGCGCGCCCACAGGCGCGGGGAAGACCTTCATCTTTGAGCTGTTCGTGAAGTCCGCGCATCACAAGCGGCAGATCGTTTACACGGTGCCGACAAGGGCTCTGGCCAACGACAAATTTGCCGAATGGAAAGACGCGGGCTGGAACGTAGGACTGGCCACGGGTGATCTCTCAGAGAACGTTCACGCGCCGGTGTTGGTGGCCACCTTGGAGACGCAGATCGAGCGATTGCTAACCAACGATGGGCCGGAATTGCTGGTCATCGATGAGTTCCAAATGCTCGCTGATCCGGCCCGTGGCAGTCACTATGAAGGGGCCATCGTGCTCGCGCCATTGACCACGAAACTCCTGCTCCTGAGCGGCAGCGTGGAGAACTCGAAGGACGTGATGGAATGGATGCGACGTCTTGGTCGCAGTGTGGAAGTGGTGGCCACCACGGAGCGCCCTGTGCCGTTGGATGAGATGCCCATCGAGGTGGTGCCGCAACGCACGAAGGGCCTCGAAGGCTACTGGCCAAAGCTCGCCGCAGCGGCTCTGATGGCTGATCTCGGGCCGTTGTTGATCTTTGCGCCACGTCGTAAAGACGCCGAAAGCATCGCCAAGAAATTAGCCGATCAACTGCCGCAAGGCGAGCCGCTCTCGCTGACGAACGAGCAGCGCGCGCTGGCCGGAAAGGACTTCGCGACCTTGCTGGAGCGGCGCATCGCCTATCATCACAGCGGATTGAGTTACGGCATCCGTGCAGGCTTGGTAGAGCCTCTGGCCAAGGCCGGGCAGCTTCGCGTGATCGTCTCTACTTTGGGCTTGGCCGCTGGAATTAACTTCTCCGTGCGCAGCGTGCATGTGTCTTCAACGACCTTCCACGATGGCCAAATGGAACAGCAAGTCTCTGCGGATGAACTGCTGCAAATGTTCGGTCGCGCAGGACGTCGCGGCCTGGATGAGCGCGGTTATGTGATCACCAGCCGGACCAGTCCCAGCCTTGCCGATGGCCGTCCAGCGCGACTCCGCCGAGGCAATAAGCTATCATGGCCGCTGTTCCTGCGCGTCATGCGCCGCGCCGCGTTGGATGGTCGCGAGCCCTTTGCCGCAGCCAAGGAATTCGCTCAACGACTCTTCGCCAAAGTGCCGCCCGAGCTGGGCTTGGAAGAGCCTACGACGCCACCGACAAACGGCACCGCATCCAGCGCTTTGTTTGGCTTGAAGGGCATGAAGCGCGAGCTCTTGAACAGCCTCGGCGAATGGGAAGAAGTTCATGCCAATGCCACGGCAAAGGTCGCGCTGGGCGAGGCCTGGATCGCTGACGAGAGCTTTCATGGGCCTGCGCTGAGCAACTCCAAGTTCGTCCAAACCCTCGCGGAAGGACTTGGCCGTGTCTGTAAACTGACAAGGCTTAATGCCGCGCAGCTCTACGGAAAAGAAATCGTGCTAGGAACTCCGTTCGTGGTCCCGCCTTCAGGCCCTGAGAATGAAACAAAAAGCGATGGCCTCCAAACCATCACCCACTCGCTGCGGAAGCTTCTCAGCATCCCCAAGCACATCGAAAGCCTGACCGAAGAAAAACTGCAAACCGTGCTCCTGCCGAAGCTGCACGCGCTCTTCCCTCATGCGAATCTTACCGAACTGACGGAGAAGGATGGCTTGCGTTGGGCACGCTTTGATTTCTCGCCTCTGATCACTGACGCGACGAAAGACTCGCACGGGCACTGGCTCGTCAAGCCTCTGGAGCGGTCCATTGAACGCGCCACGGAGACGGATATTCGTGTCTCTGCAACGGACAAGACGCAGGCTGCCCGTGCTGGAACACCGGTTCATGCTTGGCGGGAACTGGGGCTCGTCGAAACGGATGGCACGCCAACTCGACGCGGAGTGATCTTTAGCTTCTTTCAACACGGTGAAGGACTCGCCATTGCCGCCGCGCTGGAAGACGAGAGCTATCACTTGGACGAACTGCTGCCCCATCTGGCGAACCTGCGGAGTGACTGCCACTACGACCTGCCGGATGCAGGCGGCAGTGAGCGACTGAGCACCGTCTGCCGCGCGACGTATGGTTTCGTCAATCACAGCGGCTATCTGGAGAGTGGCTTGCCCATTGGTTATGGGGCCGGAACCACTGAACTGCTGGGCCTGATGGAGTCTGGCACCGCGCTGACCAGCGTCTCTGTTCACAGCCCGGACATCGCCGATGGTGATCTCAATCGCGCCTACATTGAGTGGCTTAGTTTGTTGCGTCATATCGCGAATGCTCCGGCTCACGACTGGAAACGATGGATGGATTTCAAGGCGCTCGCGAGGACCGTTTTAGAGCGGCATCTGCTGATTTCTCAAGGCACGCTCCATCCGCGATTGCCCGCGTTAACGCCTAAGCAGAAGCATGATAAACCAAGGCATTACCTCATGCGCGGATCAGGCTGAGAGTGAATTTTCCTTGCCCCGTCTCTCGTTCCGTGTCTTATCATTTATTCACTTTATCAAGACTTACTCATGACCGACCGTCGCATCGTTATCACTGGCATTGGCGTTGTTTCCCCTCTCGGAAACAACAAGGACGACTTCTGGAAAAATCTCGTGGCTGGCAAGAGCGGCATCAAGAACATCCAAGCGTTCGACACCACGGAATACGGCACGCATTTTGGCGGTGAAGTCGTGGGCTATGACCCGAAGGTTTATTTCAAGGATTTCAAGGACGCCCGCCGCGCGGACCGCTTCACTCAGCTCGCCATGGGCGCGGCGAAGCAAGCCATCACGGAGAGCGGCATCGACCAGGGAAATCTCGATCCCACTCAAATCGGCATCATGGTCGGAAGTGGCATCGGCGGACTGATCACGCTGGAGAACAATCACACGCTGCTCATTCAAAAGCACCCCAGTCGCGTCTCGCCCTTCACCATCCCGATGATGATCGGGAACATCGCCAGTGGCATGATCTCCATGGAATACGGCTTCCTCGGGCCAAACATGTGCATCACGACTGCTTGCGCGACCTCGAATCACTGCATTGGCGAGGCTTGGCGCATTCTGAAATTCGGCGATGCCGATGTCATCGTTGCCGGTGGTGCGGAAGCTTCCATCGCCCCCATGGGCCTTTCTGGCTTCGGCAATATGCGCGCGCTCAGCACGCGCAATGACTCACCTGAAACCGCCAGCCGTCCCTTTGATAGAGACCGCGATGGTTTCGTCATGGGAGAAGGTGGCGGCGTGGTCGTGCTCGAAGAATATGAGCACGCGAAGAAGCGCGGCGCGCACATCTACTGTGAACTGGTCGGCTATGGCCTCTCAGCGGACGCCTATCATTTGAGCTCCCCCTTGCCGGATGGTTCCGGTGCGGCGCGTTGCATGAACATGGCCTTCAAGCACGCCAAGATGAACCCCACCGAGGTTCAATATGTCAATGCCCACGCGACCAGCACGCCTGTCGGTGACGTCTGCGAAACCATGGCCATCAAGAAATCCTTCGGTGATTACGCGAAGAACGGTCTGCTCGTGAGCGGCACCAAGTCCATGACCGGACACCTTCTCGGCGGTGCCGGTGGGATTGAGATCGCCGCCTGCATCCTCGCCATGCGCGACAGCATCGTGCCTCCGACCATCAACGTGGAGAATCAAGACCCCGAGTGTGACCTTGATATCGTGCCGAACGTGGCCCGCGAAGCCAAGGTGAATGCGGCCTTGAGCAATTCCTTCGGCTTCGGCGGACACAACTCTGCGTTGCTGATCAAGAAGATCTGAGGTGAGACGGAATTAACGGAATGAACAGAATTATTAATGAAATTCTAATTCTGTAAAATTGAGTTAATTCTGTCTAAAAAGCTTATGGCCGACTATGATGCGATCATTATCGGCTCGGGTCCAAATGGGCTGGCGGCGGCTATTCATCTGGCTAGGAACGGATGGAAGACACTCGTTCTTGAGGCTGCGAGCACGCCCGGTGGTGGGATGCGAACCACGGAACTGACGCTGCCCGGTTTCCATCATGATGTGTGCTCAGCGGTGCATCCGATGGGTATGGCTTCGCCCTTTCTGCGTTCGCTTGAGTTGGAAAAGCACGGCCTTGAATGGCTCCAGCCTGAGGTGCCGCTCGCGCATCCTCTGGATCAAGGTCGCGCCGTGGTGCTGCATCGGTCGCTGGAAGAAACCTGCGCTGGTCTGGGTCGCGATGGAGCACGGTATCGGCGCTTCTTTGCGCCTTTGATCGCCCACGCGGATGATCTTTACGAGGATTTGCTGAAGCCCGCAGGCATTCCGAAGCATCCGATCACCATGGCCCGATTCGGCATCGGCGCTGGACTTCCCGCTACGATCTTCTCCAAGTATTTCGCCACGGAAGAAGCTCGCGCTTTGTTCGGTGGAAACGCCTCGCACTCCGTCATGGCCTTGGAGCACCTGCTGACCTCGGCCATCGGTTTGGTTTTGCAGATCAGCGCTCATGCGGTTGGCTGGCCTATTCCTAAAGGGGGCTCGCAGAACATCGCGGCTTCGATGATCCGTTGCCTCGAAGCTCTTGGAGGTGAGGTGCGCTGCCAGACGCCGATTCAATCGCTGGCTGATCTTCCACCCGCGAAGGCTTATCTCTTCGATGTATCGCCAAAGAATCTCGCCATGATTTGCGGTGAAGATTTGCCATCTAGTTATCGCCAGAAACTGGAGGCGTATCGTCATGGGCCGGGCGTCTTCAAAGTGGACTATGCCCTGAACACGCCCATCCCTTGGGCGAATGCCGACTGCCGCAAAGCTGGCACCGTTCATGTCTGCGGAACCTTCGCGGAGATCGCCGCTTCCGAGCGCGCCGCATGGGAAGGAAAGCACACGGACAAGCCCTTTGTTCTCCTCGCTCAACCGAGCATCACCGATGCCACCCGTGCGCCTGACGGAAAGCATATCGCTTGGGCTTACTGCCATGTTCCCAATGGCTCGACTGAAGACCGACTTGAGATCATCAACGCCCAGATCGAACGCTTTGCGCCCGGTTTCCGCGACTGTATTCTCGCCACGCACACAATGAACTGCGCGGCCATGGAAGCCTACAATCCGAACTACATCGGCGGTGATGTGGTCGGTGGAGTCACGGATTGGAAGCAGCTTTTCACACGGCCTGTCGGCTTGTGGAATCCTTATGCCACGCCGAATCCGCGTGTGTTCATCTGCTCAGCCTCCACGCCTCCCGGCGGCGGCGTTCACGGAATGTGCGGCTACTGGGCGGCGGAGTCTGTGATGAAGCGCTCTACTTCTCCAGCCTGAATGCACCTTCGATAATGCTGATGTCCGGCTTCTCAGCTTCCGCGAGGATCACTTCAACGACATCGCAGCGCACCGGAATATCCCCGCCATTCGGCAGCATCTTCAGCCAATAACGTGCGCCACGCAGGATGAGGGATTCCTTCTTCGCATTGACCGCTTCTGCCGGACGACCCAGCGCCGTGCTCGTTCGCGTCTTCACTTCCACGAAGGTCAGCAGCTTCCCATGACGACAAACAATATCCACTTCCCCACCCTGCGGCGCTCGGTAGTTGTGATACAAGACTTTGCGCCCGTGCTTGCGAAGCCAGGCGGCGGCCAGATGCTCACCCCAGCGGCCAATGGTGGCGCTATCCACGCGCTGACCCTGACGTTCCAAGCGACAACGTGAGCTGAGCGATGGGCGCGAAAGAGCGTCGGTGCAGCGGACACGGACCGTGTTCAGCCAGTTTCGCCAAGTGTAGTTTCGTGCCATAGCCTTTGTGTTTCTCGAACCCATACTGCGGGTATTTTCCCGCTGCTTCAAGCATCAAACGATCCCGCGTGACCTTAGCGATTACACTGGCGGCGGCGATGGAAAGACTGAGCGCGTCCCCTTTCACCAAGGCTTGTTGCTTGATGGGAAAGTTCGGCACGGGCCGACCATCAATCAACACCACTTCCGGCTGCGGTTGCAGTGCCAAGGCTACGCGACGCATCCCCACATAAGTCGCTTGCAGGATGTTAATGGAATCCACCTCTTCCGCATGAATCAAGGCCACACTCCAGCGCACGTCTTCACAACTCACCAGCTCCTCGTAGATGCGCTCTCGTTTGGCCTCCGTGAGTTGTTTGGAGTCATTCAAATCACCATGCTCAAAGCCTTCCGGTAAGACCACCGCAGCCACACTCACAGGCCCTGCGAGTGGTCCCCGACCCGCTTCATCAATGCCCGCGATGCAGGTGTAGCCTCGCTGCTTCCACGCGTTCTCGTAGTCGAGCGTAGGACGGCTCATGGGCTGTTCTCGACGATCTTCTGCGTGGCCACATCAATGGTATCTCCCTCTTTCGCAGGTATCACGGGGAAGCCCGGTTTTGCCTCTGCAACTGCCTCAAAAAGCATGGTCTCCAACTCATCATCCTTATGGGTCGGATCATAGTGGAAAGGCACCAGTAGCTTCGCCTGCGCGATCCGCGTGAACTCCATCGCCTGCTTCATGGAGCTGTGTCCCCAGCCTATGCGGTTCGCGTATTCCTCATCCGTGTATTGGGAATCGTGAATCAGCATGTCCACGCCATCCGCCACTGAAATACCGGAGATCCATTCGCGATCCGCCATAAAACGAACGCCACCCAAAACGGGCTCATGATCCGGCATGTAAGCCACGGAGCCTTGCGCACCTTCGATCCGATAGCCGACCGTCGAGCCTGGATGGCACACCTGCCAGGAAGAGACTTTGAATTCGCCAATCTCGGCCTCCATACGCGAACCATCGTGGATGTGCAGATTGCACGGCAAGTCCCGCAGATGAACGGGAAACAACGGCGGCGAGAGGTAACGCATGAGGCGTGACCGCAAATCCAACGTCGGCGTGGCTGGCCCCCAGATGTGGACTTCCATGTCTGGATTATAGAGCGCGTAGAAGAAGCCCAGCCCCTGAATGTGATCCATATGCAGATGGGAAAGCAGCACATCCACGCGACGCAACTTCGGCGAGAACGTCTTCGTCATCTCGCGTATCCCCGTGCCCGCATCCAAGACGAGCACCGTGCCTTCGTCCCCCACGATCTGGGCACAAGACGTGTTTCCACCGTAGCGGAGAGTTTCATTCCCCGGTGTGGCCAGTGAACCGCGCGTGCCCCAGAAACGGACTTTCACGCAGTCACCTCCGTGAACATGGACACCGCGCCCACGAGCTTTTGATTCTGTCCTATGAGCGGGAAGGCTGTGACCTCGATCTTCCGTTTCACTCCGTCCAGAGCGCGAATCCAGAACTTCTTGGTCGCTGGCTTGTTCGTTTTCAGCACCTTCACGAGAGGCAGAGCCTCAGGCAGCACGGGCTTGCCACGGTCATCCAGCGGATGAAACATAGTGCTCCAGAGTTCAACGGGCATCGGCCCAGTCTCCTCATAGCGACGACCGAGGATCGTCTCCGCATGTTCATTGTAGAAGACCAGCGTGCCCAAGGGGTCAACAAGGAAAATAGCAGAAGCCAGACTGCTGGCGAGCTGGCGCATAAGGATGAGTTCAATGTCTCGGTGCATCATGCCAAGTGTTCAGGGGATGCGAAAATTAGGACGCAAAGATGTAGTCGTCTTGTTTTATTTTTAAACGGGCGAAAAAATATAGGGGCGCCTAATCGCTGCTAGCACCCGAGGGCAGAAATCGTTGGACGAGTTTCAAACCCCTGACACGACGCAGATTTCACGTCGGTTTGCAGGCAGTTGCGTGACCCGCAGTTCCCCTGGTGCGAACTTGCCGAGTTGCTGAAGGAACGAAGGAATGGCGCGCTCAATCGCCCGGTCATTGATCTTCAGCGTGAGGATGAAGTGCCGCGCATGAACCCGGTTTTGCACCCACTCGATGTAGCGCAATGCTGAAGGCGGAGCGAGGTTCATGTCCGAAATTAAGAGGTCGATCTGCCTCGGCAATGGCTCTTCACCCAAATCACCCACCGAGATGGGCAGATGCTTCATGCGCGCTTGATTCGGCCCCGTGAACCGCAGCACCATCGGATCCATTTGACCAGGATCAACGCCGATCACCCGCACGCCGCGACGCAGCAGCGCATAGCTCGCACCGCCTGGAGCACAGCCCAGTTCCAGCGCGGTTTTGCCGAACAGAACGCGATCATTGTCGAGGCCACCCCACGCGAGCGCCTGCTCCAGCTTCAAATAAGCCCGTGAGGGCGCTTCCTTCGGCATCGCGATACGAGGCAAAGCGCCCGCCATTGGATGCGTCTGCGTGCTGTGACGATGCGCCCCGATGAACAACGGTTCCTCGTCTCCATGCCCGACGATCACATCCATGACCCAATCGCCGATTTGCGGTTGCGCCTCAGCTTCATGAATGGCGATTCCCGCAGCCTCAAGCGGCACGATCAGAGCCGCACGCTTCGCATCCAACCGAGCCCACTCCGCTTCAAACAACCCATCCTCCGGCACTTCACGCGGAAACACATGAAGATGAAACAGCACACCACCAAACACCGCCGCAGAAGTCACGATGTCCTCATCCTTCGCGCACATTCCCAGCGAAAGCCCTGACACGCGGCCAAAGCAACTGCCCAAAGCAAAGCCGCCATCCAGCGCCCGTTTGCTCTTCCAAGTAATGAGCTGAGGCCGCATAAACGCAGGCGTCAGCGACTCGCCATGCCGCGCAACTACACTCGCCTTCAAAGAAGGTTCTGATCCCGAGCGGCAAGCGGCGAAGACAAACTGGGAAGTGATAGCGGGTAGAGATGCGGATGAGGTGATCAAGCCTTCAAGCTGTCTCCGCTGCGTAGTGTGTCAATGCGAAGCACAAGTTGCATGGCTGATGAAAAGAAAG
>JANYJH010000060.1 GCA_025361865.1 Phragmitibacter sp. | reverse complement strand
CTCTGCATCCAATCCGCAATCCGAAATCCAAAATCCGCAATCAGATGTGTCGCAGCTCTACAGCGCTCTTGTTCTCGGCCTTCGCGACTACGTTCACAAGTGCGGCTTCAAGTCCTGCGTGCTGGGCTTGAGCGGCGGGATTGACTCGGCCTTGGTGGCGGTGCTGGCGGCGGAAGCGCTGGGCGCGGAGAATGTCTTGGGCGTCTCATTGCCCAGCCAATATTCCTCACAAGGCAGCAAGGACGATGCGCGTGATTTAGCGAAGCATCTCGGTATTCATTACGACACGGTGGTGATCGAACCTGTTTTTGATCAGCTCAAGACGCAGCTCTCGGGCTTGTTTGCGGGCAAAGCGGAGGATCTCACAGAGGAGAATATGCAGTCGCGTATTCGCGGTGTGATCCTGATGTCGCTCTCCAATAAGTTCGGGCATCTGCTGCTGACGACGGGCAACAAGAGCGAGATGGCGGTCGGTTACTGCACGATCTACGGGGACATGTGCGGCGGTTTGTCGGTCATCAGTGATCTGCCGAAGACGCGCGTTTATGAGCTGTCGAGATGGATCAATCGCGAGCGGGAAATCATCCCGTGGCCGAGCATCGAGAAGCCGCCAAGTGCCGAGCTTCGGCCTGATCAAAAGGACCAGGACACGCTGCCGGAGTATGACGTGCTGGATGGCATTCTGGAGCTTTTCATTGAGCAGGGAAGAAGCGTGGCGGAGATCGTAGCGCGTGGTTATGACGAGACGCTGGTGCGCTGGATCATGCGCCGCGTGGAGCTGAACGAGTGGAAGCGGCATCAAGCCGCACCGGGCCTGAAGGTGACGAGCAAGGCGTTTGGCGTTGGAAGACGGATGCCGATCGTGCAGAAGTTTCGGGAGTGAGGTAGCACAGGCATCCTGCCTGTGTGTAGTTCAGGGTTCGCTTCGCGGCTACGCAGCTAGCCTGAATCATTTTCTGACAACAGGCTGGAAGTCTGTTCTACCCACAGCCAAGATGGCTGTGTTACGGCTACTTCTTCGTCATCACATAAACACCGTCCCAGTGCTCGGGCGGGTTTTGGATGAGAGCTTCACAGCGTTCGATATAGACTCGGGTGAGTTCATCCTTCAGTCGTTCGGATGCCGCTTGTGTAAAGGCTTCGCGGGCGGCGGTGAAGTTTCCTTCCCGGTAGAGACGCACGCCTTGTTCATAGGCGGCGAGTCCTCCTAAGGGCTCGCTGGGGTGGGGTCCAATGACGGCGAAGACCTCCGCGGGTTTGGCTTTGCCTTTGACCTTCACGAGGTCAGCGGAGCGGCAGAGGAAGTCCTCTTTCACCTGCTGGTAAACGGCATCGCTGATGATCAAATCAACACCGTATTCCTTGGTCACGCCTTCGAGACGTGAAGCCAGATTCACGCTGTCGCCAATGACGGTGATGTCCATCTTTTCCATGGGCGAGGCAGCTCCGATGTTGCCCGCAATCACGGAGCCCTGATGAATGCCGATGCCGATGCGCAGCTCCGCGATGCCGCGTAGTTTCCAGCCCGCGTTCAGCTCATCTAGGGCTTTCAGCATGGCCAAAGCTGAAGTCACGGCGTTGAAGGCATCGCGCTTGAGATCGGCCTCATCAGACTTGGCGCGCATACTTCCCCAGAGGGCCATGACGGCATCCCCGATGAACTTGTCCACCACGCCGCGATTCTTCGGCACATGCTCGACCATGCGCGTGAGGTATTCATTGAGCTGACTGACCACCTCAAACGGAGTCATGTTCTCAGACATGCTGGTGAAGCCGCGAACGTCGGAGAACAGCACGGTGACGACGCGTTCAACGCCGCCGAGGGTCGTGTAGATGCCTGCACGATCCTTCAGCATCTCATTGACGAACTCCGGCGAAGTGTAGCGCATGAGAGCGCGATGCAGCTTCCGCTTCTCCGCGAGTTGGACGAGGAAGTCTCCCACCAATGCAGCCACGCCACAGGAGATCAAGGGGACGATGAAGTGCAGCGGGCTGAACTCGATACTGTGAAAGTTGAACAAAAGGATGCTGATCGCGAAGGCGGCTGAACTCAGCACGATCATGGTCAGCAGGCTAAAAAGCGGCTGGCGGACATAAGTGACCAGCAGCCAAGCGATGAGCACAGCGAGCGTGAAGGCCAACCAAAGCCATCCCGTTCCTGGCTGCGAAACGAAGGCATGGTTCATCAATGCGGTCAGCGCGTGGGCGTGGAGTTGCACGCCGAAGATCGTTCCCACGGGCGTCTTCTGGTAGTCCTGTAACTGCTGGCTCACTGCGCCGACGAGCACGATCTTGTTTTTGAAGAAGTCGCCATTGGAGTAGTTGGCCTTCCAAAGTTCAGGCACGAAGACTTCATGCATGGAGCGGGGATTGTAAGCGGCGGGATTGCAGAAGCGCAGTCTTTCAGCGGCCCCCACACCTTTCAGGCAATCCGGTGCTGCGATGGTGGCCAAAGTTCGGGCCACGGAAGGCAGCGGCTTTTCGGTCGGGTCAATCAATCCTCCCGAGGCCTCGGCGCGCGTTCGCTGGAAATTCGCGGTGCGCATCACATGATCTTCATCCACCCAGAAGTTCAGCAAGCCGAGGCCGCCTTCCGCGAAGCTGGCGGTGCCGATGATGGATTCATTCGGCAGCACGAGCTCGGACAGTTCTTCCTGACCGACCACGGAGATGTCGAACTTCGCACCGAGCACCACTTGGCCCGGATGCCTGCGAAAGGCTTCACCAAGCAAGCGATCATCATCGGGATCAGCCGCATTGATGAAGGCAAGGTCCAGAAAGACCACCTTCGCTCCCGCATTGCACAGTCGGTCCAAGAGCTGTGCCCAGACCCGGCGCGGCCACGGGTAGCCCTGTTTCATGGCTTGCAGCGTGGGCGAGGCTTCGATGTCTTCCGGCCACGCGGCGGCGAGCGTGAGCGATGCGTCATCCAGGCCGAGCACGACGATGTCTTCACGAGGGGCGGTCATCCGGCCCATCGCATGAAACTTGTCCAACAAGTCACGGTCAATGCTCCCGGCGATATTTCCCGTAGGCCCCCACTGGATGAGCAGCGCCAGCAGGGAAGCCATTCCCAGCAAGAGCGGGAGAACGACGGATTGCTTCACCCGATGCGTATTGGATCGTCGTTCAGGTGGGGAATCGCGGGTCACTGGATTGCGTGTAGCTTGATTTTTATGGCATGGCAAGCGCTGCCCACTGGACATCCTGTTTAATTGTGTTAAACCCCGAAAAGCAACTAAGTGTGAAAGTCGTTTAAACTCAGTGTCATCCACCTTGCCTATGTTTAACAAGTCCTGTCCAACATCGGTAGTTTTCGGTCTGGCCTTCTTGATTGCCCATTCGGTCTTCGGGCAGGCTTTGGTTGATCCTTCGCGCACGGCGACAGCGATTGATGCAGCGGCGGGAAATCGAACCGTTCTGCAATCTGCTAATAAGATTTCGTCGGATCTTCTTCAGGAAGAGAACGCCTTTGCTCCCGCCTCTCCTGGGGATAGCGACCTGGGTCAGCAGTTGATTTTAAAGCGTAATGAGAAGGTTCAGCCCTTCCGCTTCTCTTTGGATAGCTCTGAGTTCTGGACGGATAACGCCGCGAATGCCAGGACTGGAAAGAAGCAGGATTGGTTCTATTCCGGCGGCGCTAGTTTTTCCTACCAGCCACGATTGGGTAAGCGGTTCTTCTTTGACTCCAGCCTCGGTGAGCATTGGTATCGTTACAGCAAGCTCAATGAACTTGACTTTGAATCGGGTGAGGCTTCCGCAGGCTTGATCGTCATCATGCCAGAGCTGGCGAACTCCGTTCTCTACGCGAATTATTATTACGAACGCATCACGCAAGGGCTGGGAGATTCACCCATCTACACGACGCAAAACATCCGCGTGGGCGCTCAGAAGACGTTTCTGATTGATCGACTTCAAAGCGCGAATCTGGGCCTCATGGCATCATTCGCACTGGATAGCGATCCGGTCGCGCTGCGTCGCCATGAGTATTCTGTCAACACAGGCTACAACTACAAGATCATGCGTGATTTGATCTTATCGGTTTCCTATCGCGCCGCCTTTTACGACTACTTTAAGGCTGCCCGTCAGGACTGGTATCACAGCTTCGGCGTCGTCTTGTCCTATCAACCGCGTGAGTGGCTTGAGCTTGCCGCTTCCTACAATTACACGCTCAACCGCTCAAGTCTGAGTCAGTTCAGCTACGACTCCCAGCTCGCCGGTCCGTCAGTGTCGCTTAAAGTCCGCTTCTAACCTAGACTGCCATGAAAAAGAAAA
>JANYJH010000057.1 GCA_025361865.1 Phragmitibacter sp. | reverse complement strand
GGTTTCTATCCGGATGTGGAGAAGAATTCCGACGCCTACAAGCAGTGCCTGAGCGACTTCGGAAACGAGCCTATTGTGAGTGACGCTTACCATACCCGCGTCCCGTGGCTAACTTCGCTGCCCCAGCAACTCTCCTACTGGAACCGCAAGTCAGCCGCAGAGAATGATGTGTCTGGTGTCCCTATGGCCCGCACAGCCTTCGCCTGTGCAGAAGTGGCCAAGCGCGTGCAAAACGGTGGACAGCCGAACCGCGTATTCGTCATCGGTCATTCCTTCGGCGGCCTGATGCTTGAGCAGTCCATCGGACACGCCAGCTTCAGCCTGATGGTGGACAATGCCCCGTGGTTTGGCACGAAGGAGGATACGGAAAAGCGCGTCAAGGCCAATCCGCTGCCCTTTGACTTGGTAATGTTCGTCAACTCAGCCGCACCGTCCATTCATGCCAAGAAGATGTATGACTATCTTCAGGGCTACCAAGACGGGCTTACCAAGAGCGGCGTCACCGGCTCTCGGGCCCCGCTCTTTATCTCCGTGACTTCGGAGGGGGACACCGCCACGAAGAACGCCCACCATTGGGCGAACATCGCCGCACCGCTCTCCGCCAACATGCAACGCGAGTATGAAGATGTGCTTGTCGGTTCCAAAGGCCTGTCTGTGCCGCTGGCGCAAGGTTATTACTACCAGCGCACCCCGGGTCACAATCCTCTGCTGGTGGATCATTGGGCACTTGTGCAAGACAACTCTGATCCCGCTAGTCAGCCGAGCCCGCTAACAGACGCAATGGATTTGAACATGGACCTTACAGTAAAGGAACCACGAATCTTCTACACGCAGGAGAAGCCTGGGAAATCCCTCACGTCTTGGAAACTATACGGCATTGATGAGCCGGACACTTCTGCCTGTCTAACGCCGGAAATCAAAGCTTGGAGGACGGTGAAGGGGGCTCAGGTAAAGCCGCACGCCATGTCAGACTACTGGATCGTGCGCGTGCCCAAGGCGATCATCAAAGACCACTGCGACGTCTGGTCATACCCGGCGATGGATCTTTACGCCTCACTCTTCCGTCGCACACTCATCGAGCGCAAGCGCCCGGCGGACGCATCACTGGAAGGCAATCCTTGGCTCCAGAATCAAGGAAGTGCTGCGGCTCCAAAACTGTAACTTCCGTTCCTCAGCCTTGGCTTGTTCACACTCTAACCATCCATCCCATGTCACTCTTTTACAATGTTTTGCTTGGCGGCTCAATATGTTATTGGCTGACTTGGCGAAGAATGATGATGACATTCACACATCGACTGCCGTCCAGTCGTGCAAGATGGCGATTGGGTGAATAAACTGCACCTGACTTCAGAGGACTACGTCAAGCTGGCCGCGCTGTTTGAGAAGACAATTCTCTGAGTCTTCAACCCCCAAAGCAGCGTGGCATCAATCACTCCTAACAGTAGAATCACAAGCTCAATCTAACCAAACTTATGAAAACCGGAAACGACATTTTGCAAACCGCCGTGAAGCACCTAGGCGAACAGTATATTTTTGGTGCTTCCGTGCCTAAAAATAAAGAAGATTATCACGGTCCTTGGGATTGTGCGGAGTTTGTTTCATGGTGCGTTTACCAAGTCAGTGGCGCTCTTTACGGATGCGACCGCGACGACGCCAACCCAGCAACGGCGGACGCCTATACCGGCGATTGGGATCGGGATGCCAAACGAATCGGGACGATGATTGATGTCGAAAGAGCCGCGCAAATAGCTGGTGCCATTGTCTTGCGCGCTCCAACTGGTAATGGCGACGGGCATATTGTCATTTCAGACGGCCAAGGTGGAACTGTGGAAGCCAAAGGAAGACTTTATGGCGTGGTTCGGGACACCTTGTCCGATCGGCATTGGAGCACCGGGATTCTTATTCCATGGGTTGATTATCAGCAAGGTCTCCAACCCGTGGCGATCATGCCTCCCACAGAACTCTACCGCGCGGTGCCACCGTTTCCGCGCGGTCCACGCGTCTTTGAATTGCAACAGAAACTGGCGCGCCTTGGCTACAGCACTGGTCTGCTTGACGGCATTTACGGCTCCGTTACGTCCGCTGCGGTGCGTGCATTCCAAGGGGATGCCGGGCTCGTCTTGGATGGGGAGGCGGGGCAGCGGGTTTTCGAAGCGCTCGACAATGCTCTCGCCGCCGCGCTGCCAGCGGCACCTCTAGTTGGAGCCCTCCCTGCTGGCGAAGCTGTTCATGTCGAATCTTGCGCGAAAGAGATTGTTCTCGATGATACGATCACCATTTTCAAGCTTTCGGATCGCGAAGGATTCTTTTATCAAGGGCGAATGACGGTGGACGCTGATGGCGCACCGCAATGCTATCACCCTGAGCCCGACGACAACTTGGGCTTGGACAAGCTGGAGTATGCGACCGCCAATTCCAAGAGATTCATACAAGGAGCGAACGGCATCGGCCCCGCAGAAGGCTTTTTCGTTTCGCAAACGAGTCTTCAGTCTGGTCCAGGCAACCATTGCGACAGCTTCGTTGATGCGGAGAACATCCCTTACATCGTCTTTTACGGTGAAAAGAAATTCCCGGAAGTGAAAGTTGGTGACGTGGCGGTGGTCGTTAGCCTCACCACAGGGAGGCGCACGCACGCAATCGTCGGAGATGGGAACAACGGGACCAAGGGCGAGGCATCCATGAAAACGGCGGGCAATTTGGGGTTGGTATCCTCTCCACGCAGTGGGGGAGACATGCATTTCAACTACATTTATTTGATCTTTCCGAACAGCAAGTTCGATCCAGTCAATCCGCCGCCCCACTGGCCGGATGCCAAAATAAAGGCACTTGCAGAAGCCCGATTCGCCACATGGGGAGGGATGGATCAAATGCGGCGGTGCTTTCCGCAAATTCCTTAAAAACGCTGCGGGAGCGGCTGCATTCCAAGCATCAGCCGGATAGTTGGCGTTCACCCCGCTCACAAACGCCATTGAAGGATGTTGGCCACCTCAAAATTCAATCTCAGAAGCACAACAAAACAACACATATGAAACTTAGAATCCAAACGCTACTCCCAACCCTTACCCTTCTGACGGGCCTCACCGGACTCACTGCGACGGAAGCCGTCAACAATATTGCCGCTCTAAAGCGCGACACAACCTTCGCCTATGTTCCCGGCATAGGCCTTCTTCTTGGCAATGCAGACAGCTATGACACGTTCTTTAAAAACGGCCCAGAAACCCCCTTTGCACGTTCTCCCAACCGGGTCATCCGATTCAAGGAGGGGCCGCTCTTCGCTTTGCGCCTTCAGGATGACTACAAGGCAACCCCGGATGATGCCAAGCCGGCGCAGTTTCAGTGGAGCCGCACAGATGGCGTGGAGGCGTGGGATGTCAGATCCGCATTGTTGTTAGACGCCTACTTTGCGGGAGAGGGTCCGTTTACGCATCATCCTGAGTCGCTCGCGATCAAGTTCACAGTGGGTGCCGACTGGCAAAAAGTAAGCGGCAACAAGGTTGCAGATTTCCAGAGCTATTTCGCGTTCCTCGAGTTGCGCCCTCTCACGAGTGATTACAAGAACGGAGCAATTCTCAAGGCAGGGGCGGTTTATGAATATGATGCCATTGTCGGCCATTCCGGCTGGACTCCCACCTTACGGGTAGACCCTGTGCTGTTCGATTTGTTAGGCGTTCGCAAATCCTTCCACCCCAGCACATTGAAGGCACGTCTTGAAAACCCTGACGAGCTGAATGGCATGCAGTCACAAAGTTTGAGTGAGTCAAAGCAGCTCCATCAAAAGCTGCTTGATGGGGATGGCGGAGACAGCTACTTTATCCGACCTCATATGGATTTGAAGACGACCGCAGGCGAAGATCTCAAGAAAATCGAGGACATCAGCGACGCAAACTTCGTCTATGGCGTGGATGCTGGTCTGAACCTGTTCAGCAATAGGATGACGATCACCTACTCATACAATGGCCTAGAACCCATCACAAGCGGTGGCCACCAGCACACCTATCAGGAAGTGCAGTTGCGATATACTCCCGCCTTCAGCCATGAACATTGGGGTGACGTCTCCATCTTTGCAACCTACACCAACGGTGAGGCTCCTCCGACCTATAAAAAGGTTGACCAAGTCCTCGTAGGAATTGGCGTCAAACTATAAAGCGGTTCTACGCGGGTTTTAATCTTACTGCTTGTTCAAGGTGTCCGCGCGGGTTCCCACCTTCTGACGGCATCCTGAACTTCGACAAGGTGAACAGCCCACTCTATCGCGGCGCGCAGCCGGACAATTTGGGCATCCAGAACCTCAAAGCACGGGGCATCCGCACGGTGGTGAATCTGCGGGAAACGAATGATGAATGGCCTGCTGAGCAAGACTTGGTGCAGGCCGCTGGAATGAAGTATGTGCATGAGGCCATGAACGGCTGGAAGAGACCTCACGACACCAGAGTGAGGGAGGTGCTGGACATCCTTGAAGGTCGAAACCCTGCCTATCCTCTGCCGGTCTTTGTTCACTGCCAGCATGGCTGCGACCGGACCGGCACGATCATTGCCTGCTATCGCATTGACCATGAGGGTTGGACCACAGATCAAGCACTGCGGGAGGCGAACATGTATGAGATGGCCAAAGAAGAGATACTCCTGCGAAGGTATGTGCGCGAATTTGGAAACGCCCATGCCATTAAATCGTCAGCCAAAGAGTCTCGTTAATGGCGTTGCGTTGCTCATCACTCGCCAGTTTTTCACGCAACGGCCCCAGCGCCATACTTATTGACACGGTTGAGACAGCGTGTTGAATGGCCCGCTAAATATGTTGGAAGAACTCAAGCAGAGAGAAAAAGAAGGTCGCAGTATCAATGTCGGGTTGATCGGCTGTGGCGCGATGGGATTGGGCATCGCCTACCAGATCGGCAGGACTCCTGGGATGCGTCTTTCTTTTGTGGCTGATTTCAATGAGGAGGCTGCGCAAAAGGCTGCTGAAGTCTATGGCAAGCCGACGCTGACTCTGAAGGACGGCATGGCCGCTTTGAAGGATGAAAAGATCCCTTGTGATGTGTTCGTGGAAGCCACGAATTCCATCGTGGCGGCTTATGATTACTGCCTGGCGGCGATTGATCGCAAGGCTCATTGCGTGCTCATGAATGCGGAGGTGGACGCGATCCTCGGCTATCTTTTGCGGGATGCGGCGGCGAAGCAGGGCGTGATCGTCACCAGTGATGGCGGCGACCAACACGGCGTGCTGGCTCGCATGATGGAAGAGGTCGAAATGTGGGGCTTCAAGATCATGCAAGCTGGGAACATGAAGGGCTTCCTGGACCGTCACCAAAACCTGGAAGGCATCGCGCCCATCGCGAAGCAGCTCAAGCTTTCCACCGTGCAATGCCTCGCCTACACGGACGGTTCCAAGCTGAACATCGAGATGTCTGTCATCGCGAATGAGCATGGTTTGACCCCGTTCGTTCCTGGGATGCAAGGCCCGCGTGCGAACAAGGTGCAGGAGGTCGTGGATCTCTTCGACTTCGATGCCTACGGCGATCAAGGCCGCGTGGATTATATCCTCGGTGCGAAGGAACACGGCGGCGGCGTCTATGTCGTCGGCAAATGCGAAAGCGAGTTCCAGCAGGGCTACATGAACTACTACAAGGTGACGAACAAGCACCCTTACTATGTGTTCCTGCGTCCTTATCATCTCTGCCATCTGGAAACGCCGCGCGCCATTGCTTTGGCAGCGCTTTATGGCAAGGCGGTCTGCACCATGAAGCAGGGTCGTATCACGGACACCTTCGCCTATGCGAAGAAAGACCTGAAAGCCGGTGACAAGGTCGTCCACGCCATCGGCGGTGATGAAGTCTATGGCCTCATCGACGAAGCCAAAAGGGCCGATGCCTCCAACAGCATTCCGCAAGGCGTGCTGGATGTCGAAGGCTCGCCAGAACGTCCCGTCCTGAAACGCGCTGTCAGCAAGGATCAACCGCTCACTTGGGATGATTTCGATCTGCCAGCCACCAAGATGCTGGAACTGTGGGAAAAGCAGAAGCCGCTCGTGGGCTTGAAGTAATACGATTCAGACGGAATTAACTGAATTAGACAGAATTATTTAAGTTCAGAAAGTCAGTTCATTCATTCTGTTTAATTCCGTTAATTCCGTCCAAAACTTCTTCATGTCTTCCAGCCCACACGTCGTCATCCTCGGAGGAGGTCCCTGCGGACTCTATGCCGCGCGGGTTTTATCGCGCATTGGAGTGGCGGTGACGTTGCTTGAAAAAGGTGTCACGCCGGGTGGTCTGGCCACCTCTCATAAGCGCGGGGAAAACTGGTATGATCTCGGCTGCCACATGCTGCATGAGTTCGATAAAGAGATTTACGAAGACATCATGGAATTGATGGGCGCGGAGAGTATTCCAGTGCCGCTGGATGCCAAGATCCGCTGGGCGGGCAGCTTCTATCGCTATCCCTTGCAGTTCCAGGACATGATCAAGGGCATCCCCTTCTTCACGCTGGTCTTCTACACGCTCGGTTTATTCGCAGCGCAGCTCCGGCAGAGCCTCGTGCCTTGGACGCCGAAGAACGCTGAAGAAGCGCTCATCCAGCTCTATGGCGGGCCGTTGTATAAGTTCTTCTTCAAGGACTTCACGCATCGCTACTGGGGCATTCATCCGCGTGAACTCAGTGCCACGTTCATCACGACGAAGATGCCGCGACTGAGCGCAGTGGATGTCATCAAGAAGGCGTTGGCCAAATTTGGCATCAAGGACAAAAGCATCAACGCCGTGGACAGCGCGCTGCATGAAGAAACGCTGCACTATTCCCGCACCGGGGCCGAAGCGATGCCGCGGGTGTTGGCGAAGGCCATCGAAGAAAAGGGTGGCAAGGTCATTCTTGAAGCGGAAGTCTCCCGCATCGTGACGCAGGAAGGCCGCGTGACCAGCGTGCATTACGTGAAGGACGGGCAGGAACAGGAGTTGAAGTGCGACGAGTGCATCTCCACGATCCCGCTGCCTTGGCTGGTGCAGAAGACCGAGCCCGCGCCGGTGGCCGAAGTGCAACTGGCCGCAAAGGAATTGCGCTTCAAGCCCATCGCCATTTACGGATTGCTCGTGAAGAAGCCGAAGTGCATTGACGGCCTCTACATCTACTATCGCGACCGCATGTTCCATCGTGTTGGCGAGCCGAAGAACGCCGGTTTGATCGTGAAGCCAGAGGGCCACACGGTGCTCATCGTGGAGACCACCTGCGAGATCGGCGATGAGAAATGGCGGGGCACGGAAGATGCGAAAGACCGCATCTTCGTGGACTTGGAACTGGAGAATATCTGTAAAAAGGAAGACGTGGTGGAGGTGAACCTTCTGCACAGCGAGACGGGTTATCCGGTCTTTATGCTGGGCTTTGAGCCGCACTTCGAGAAAGTGATGAAGTGGGTGAAGAGCCTGCCGAACCTGCAAAGCACGGGGCGACAAGGCGGATTCAAATACCCGAACATGCACTCAGCCATGCGCATGGGAGCGACGGCGGCGCAAGCGGCACTGAAGCGGATTCAATGAAGTTTCCCCAAGGAGCGGCGGTTTACTACCACCGTCATTACTCTGACCGCGAAGCGGCACACCTCTCTTGTTTGAAATTCATTTCCCGCTGGGGCGTCAGTAATGATGGCGGTAGTAAACCGCCGCTCCTTCGGGTGCCGCTTGCAAGTTCGTTCAACTTCACTACTTTCCGCCCATGAAAGCAGACCCTTTTAAACTCCGAGTCGCGGCTTGTTTCGGATTCCTAGCCGTTGGATTAGGAGCTATGGGCGCGCACGGTTTGAAGGCGTCATGGGAGGCCAGCTTGGCCATTGATGAAGCCGCGAAGCGTCTGGATGTCTGGAAGACGGCCAGCCTCTATCATGTGGTTCACGCCGTCGTTCTTCTCGTGTTGGCTTATGCCTTGTCTGACGAAAAGCAGGGACGCTGGACGTGGAATTGTTTTGTCAGTGGCATCCTGGTTTTCAGTGGGAGCCTCTATTTCCTTTGCCTGACGGGCCTAAAATGGCTGGGAGCCGTCACGCCCATCGGCGGGCTATTGCTCATGGCGGGCTGGGTGTTGCTGTCATTGAGCGCCAAGAGGAAGGTGGCATAGGCGTCCCGCCTGTGTGTAGTTCAGGCATCCTGCCTGAATCATTTTCTGACAACAGGCAAGATGCCTGTTCTACCCACAGGCGAGACGCCTGTGTCACGCTCCGATGAGCCGCAACCACTCCTCCAGATTGTAGTAGTTCGTGACGCGGCTTACTTGGCCTGCACGCAGTTCAAAGAACGCGCCGACTCGCAGGCAATACTTCTGCCCCGTGGCAGGCGGGAGTCCGTCGTCGGTGTTGAGGTATTCGCCATTGATGAAGAACTCCGCCGCACCGCGCGTGCCGTCTTGATTCCCGAAGACTTGCAAGTCCTCCACCTGTTCTCGATAGCAGCGATCCATGCGTTGCAGGAACGCGCGAAAGACCTCGCGCCCGACTTCGCTGGCACCTTGATTGATGTCGTGGCGCACGTCTTCCGTGAGGAGACAGAGCAAAGCCTCGCGGTCGCCCGCATTGAAGACTTCGTAATAATGCGTGATGAGGGAGATGGCTTCGCGGTTCATGGGTGGATTTCTTGATGGCCAGAAAATAAGGCTGAGTCAAAGTGAGTCGCTGGCATTTTTCATGCGCCATTGTCTTCAGTCTGACCCGAGCTCAACGCACTTTTTCTTGCGCCCCTTCCCTCTACCGCTATCCTGCCAGCCCCATGCCCCAACCCTCCCCTGCTCAGTCCGCCTTTAGCCGCCCGTGGCTGGCGATGCTGCTTTTCCTCGTCCTCGCGTGTGTCCCTGCCGGTGGGCTTTGGGCTCAATCCAGCGTCATCGCCGTGGACCTCTACAACAAGAAAATCCACGTCCTAGCCGGGCAGGACATCAAGCGCCCCGTCGGCGGCGTTACCATGATCGCCACGGCTTTGGTCGCGCTGGATTGGTCAGAAGCCACGAAGAACAGCCTCAGCACGCTCGTCAGCATCCCGCCCCAAGCGTTCACGATCGCCGGTGACAACTCTCTCAACCTCTATCCCGGAGACCAAATCACGCTGCGTGACCTGTTGTTCGCCACCATGATGGCCTCGGATAATGTCTCCGCTACTGCGCTGGCAGGCTTTGTCGGAAGTGACATCCTCATGCGTCGCGGGAAGAGCGGCGACCCCATCGAGGAGTTCGTCTCCCAGATGAATAAGCTCGCCGCCCGCGAAGGTGCCAAAAGCACCAAGTTCACCAATCCACACGGCTTTGAAAACAGCCGCAGCGTCCCTTATTCAACCGCAGCGGACATGGCGCGCATCACGCTCTATGCCCTGTCCCGTGCGCCCTTCCGCTTCTACACGAATCAGCGGACACGCGACATCAAGGTCCTCCGTGGGGGCCAGGGCATCAATATCCCTTTGCATAACACGAACCAGCTTCTCGGCGTCGGCACCATTGATGGAGTGAAGACGGGCAATACCCCGCGCTCCGGCGGTTGCCTCGTCCTCTCTGAAGAGCATCCTGGCACCGTGATGAAGCAGCCGGACGGACAGGATGCCGTGTTCCGTCACCGCATGGTGGTCGTCGTTCTGGGCTCGCCCGATCCCTTCGCGGAAGGCAACAGCCTTCTTAAGCAAAGCTGGAGCATTTACGATCAATGGATCAGAGGAGGACGCCCCGTCACGGACCCCTCCCAGTTGCTCCGTTAACAGCCCGTCCTCAATCAACCCACAACGAAGAACAGACACACGATTATGCGCATTGGTATCCTTAACAGCGGTGGAGATTGTCCCGGACTTAACGCAGTGATTCATGGTGCCGTCGGTGCCGCCTCAGAACTCGGTTGGGAAGTCATCGGCTTTCGTGATGGCTTTGAAGGTCTGCTCCCGAACGGCCCCGGTCATGTCAAGCTCGACCCCGAGCGCACGGTTGGCATCTTGAAGCTCGGCGGAACCATCCTCGGCACGACGAATAAGGGCAACTTCGCGGCCAAGATCGGCGTGGACAATGTCGCTCTCGTGCCCGCTGAGATCATGGATCAGGCCAAAGCCACCATCAAATACCTCGGCATTGATGCGCTCATCATCGTCGGCGGTGATGGCTCACTGACCACCGGTTTGCAGCTCTGTAATGAAGGCGTGCCTGCCGTGGGCGTGCCGAAGACCATCGACAACGACCTCCAGGCCACCGCGATGACCTTTGGTTTCGACTCCGCAGTCGCGACCGTGGTGGACGCGCTGGACCGCCTGCACACCACTGCGGACAGTCACCAGCGCATCATGGTCGTTGAAGTCATGGGCCGCCACGCCGGCTGGATCGCGCTCTACGGAGCCATCGGCGGCGGAGCGGACATCGTGCTGCTTCCCGAGATTAAATTCACCATGGAAAACGTGGCCAACCACGTCAATCACCTCTACGCCACGGGGCATCGCAGCGTCTTGATCGTCGTCGCGGAAGGCGCACAACTCGAAGATGGTCAACTCATGACCAAAGTCCAGATGGACGCCGAGAAACGCCAGGTCAAACTTGGTGGTATCGGCGAATTTGTAGCTCAGGAAGTCGAGCGGATGACCGGCCATGAAACGCGCGACGTGCGCCTCGGTCACCTTCAGCGCGGTGGTTCCCCTACCCCGCTTGATCGCATCCTCGGCACCCGCTTTGGCGTGAAAGCCGTCCACCTCATCAAGGAGAAGAAATTCGGTCGCATGGTCAGCTACCAAAGCTACCACGTCGGCGATGTCTCCATTGAAGAAGCCGTCAATCAGCTCCGCCTGGTGAAACCCGACAGCGAGATCGTTGGTGCCGCGCGCGCCGTGGGGATCAGCTTCGGGGATAAGTAAGCGCAAGCTCATTCATGAGAAGCTGGGGAGCGCACGCGTCCCGCGTGCCGTTCTCTGCGTCTCGCAGAGAACCCGCTAGGTCTGTAGCGCGTAACCTCAGATCCATTGGGGAAGGAACCCCTCAGGTGGGCTTTGTTCCTCTCTCGCGAGAAACTATTCTCTGCGAGACGCAGAGAACGGCACGCGAGACGCGCGCGCTCCCCAAATTTCTATCATTCGCGGAACCACCATCCACGCTCTGGAGACGGTGATGCAAAATCTCCCTCGCACACCGCGTAACCTGCGCTAGCATCGCCCATCATGGAACGCTTGTTACAACTTTTACGGGAGAACGCACGCTTAAGCACGAGGGATATGGCCTCGCGTCTTGGCTGCACGGAAAGCGAAATCATTGACCAGATGGCGCAGCTTGAGAAAGATGGCGTCATCCTCGGCTACCACGCGATGGTAAACGCGGAGAAGACCGAAGCCCGTGGCGTAACAGCTTTCATTGAAGTGAAGATCACGCCAGAGAGCGGCGGCGGCTTTGACCGCACTGCGAAACGCATTGCGCAATACGATCAAGTGCGGAGCTGCTACCTGATGAGCGGTGGCTATGACCTCGCGGTCGTGGTCGAAGGGAAGGATCTCTACGATGTGGCACGCTTTGTTGCGGAGAAGCTCAGCACGCTGGATGTCGTGCTTTCCACGGCGACGCATTTTCAACTGCGGACCTATAAGCACGATGGCTTCATCTTGAACTCTGACCAGGAGGAAGACCGTCTGCTGGTCTCGCCTTAAAGCTCCGCGCAAATGGACATCGACAGCAAACTTTCTGACCAACTCCGGGGCATCCCGCGCAGTGGTATCCGTGACTTCTTTGAACTCGTCATCGGTCGCACCGATGTGATCTCCCTCGGCGTAGGCGAGCCTGACAAGCCGACGCCGTGGCCCATTCGGGAAGCCGCTATTCGCTCGCTGGAAAAGGGCCAGACGAGCTACACGAGCAACCTCGGCCTTGAATCCCTACGCATCGGCATCAGCAAATATGTGGAGGAGCACTTCCGCACGCACTATGATCCGAAGAAGGAAATCATTGTCACCGTCGGCGTGAGTGAAGCGCTGGACATCGCCTTCCGTGCGGTGTTGAACCCCGGTGATGAAGTGGTCTTTCATCAGCCGTGCTACGTCTCCTACGGCCCCAGCATCACCATGGCTTACGGCGTTCCTGTGCCCATCAACACGCGACTGGAAGACGAGTTTGCCCTTCTCGCAAGCGATGTCGAGAAGGCCATCACGCCGAAGACGAAGGTGCTGGTCCTGAACTTCCCAACCAATCCAACAGGCGCTATTGAGCCTGTGGAGGAACTGGAAAAGATCGCCGCGCTGTGTGTGAAGCATGATCTGCTCTGCTTTACCGATGAGATTTACAGCGAGTTACTCTTCGACAACCGGAAGCATAAATCCATCGTCGAGTTTCCCGGCATGAGGGAGCGCACAGTGCTCTTGCATGGCTTCTCCAAAGCCTTCGCCATGACTGGTTGGCGTCTCGGTTATGCGTGCGCTCCGCAGCCGCTCATCGAGGCGATGATGAAGATCCATCAATACACCATGCTGTGTGCTCCGATCATGAGCCAGATCGCAGCGGTGGAAGCCTTGAAGCAAGGCGCAGAGGCTTATGAGCCAATGCGCCAGAGCTATGAAGAGCGACGCAATTTCGTGGTGAAACGTCTCAATGAAATGGGCCTGAACTGCTTCAATCCTGGAGGAGCTTTCTACGTCTTCCCTGAAGTCACGACGGCCACTGGCTTAAGTGGTAAGGACTTCGCGCTCGGTCTGCTTCAGGATCAAAGCGTGGCCGTCGTCCCCGGCGGCGCCTTTGGGCCGAGTGGAGAGACTTGCGTGCGCTGCTGCTATGCGACTGCGCCAGAGCTGCTCGTGCAGGCGATGGACAGCATGGAAGTCTTTGTGAAGAAGCACCAGAAGTAATAACGCCCATAGCAGATGAGCCAAGCCCGCATCAGTCCTGCTCTGGCTCACATCGCACCTCTCGCGGTGTTCATGCTTTTCAGCATGGTGCCGGGCTTCATCGCCATTGATAACCCACTGCTCCCCTGGTGGAGACACGCGCCGGAGCAGTGGGTCTATCCGCTGCAAACGGTGATCGTGGGTGCTATGCTCTTCGCGCTTCGTTCCCATTATGTCTTCAAGCCCATGCGCGGTTTCGGCTTGGCCGTATTGCTGGGCGTCATCGGCATCGCCTTGTGGTTCGCGCCTTCGCTGCTTTATACCAAGCTCATCGCGACAGGAGCCATGAAGCAGGAGTGGTGGAAGTGGCTGGGTTTGGCGGAACGCTTGAAAGGCTTCGATCCAAGCTTCTTTCAGGATCAGACGTTCTGGTATGTCTCCGCGTTAATCATGCGGTTTGCCCGCATGGTGATCGTCGTTCCCTTAGTGGAAGAACTCTTCTGGCGCGGTTTCCTCATGCGCTATGTGCAGGCAGATGGCCGCTCCTTTCTGAAGGTCCCGTTTGGCCAGCATTCATGGCCCGCCTTTGCCATCGTAACGGCCTTAGTCGTGCTCGCTCACAGCACTGAGGACTATCTCGGCGCGCTCATCTGGGGATCGCTCATGTATGGGCTGGCAGTGCGCACGAAGAGCCTTGCGGCTTGCGTGGTAATGCATGCCGTGGGGAACCTGCTGTTCGGCATCTATGTGCTTTCCACAAAGCAGTGGGGCTTCTGGTGATCCCGCTTCATCTGCATTGACACTTTCGACCCAGCCAGCGAGCATCGGTTCATGAAGACGCGTCGCCATTTCCTTCGTCAAAGCCTTGCCGCCAGCACGGTCGCCGTCATCGGCGGACCCGCCGCACGAGCCCAGCAGCTCAGCCCTGAAGGCGACAGCATTGTCTTCGGCCTCTGCACTTACATGTGGGCCGCCGAATGGGACATCCCCACGATCCTGAAGAACTGCACCGATCTCGACATCAAAGGCGTGGAATTACGCGTGGATCACGCGCACAAGGTCAATCCTGATCTGACGCCCAAAGAACGCAGCGAGGTGAAGCGCCAGTTCACGGATGCAGGCGTGCAGCTCATCGGCATCGGCACGAACACGCAGTTTGATTCGCCTGATAAATGGAAGCTCGACGGCCATCTCTCGCTCGCCAAACAATACATCAAGCTGAGCCACGACATCGGCGGCAGCGGCGTCAAAGTGAAGCCGAACAACCTTCATGTGAAGGAAGGCGTGGAGAAGGAAAAGACGTTGGAGCAGATCGGCAAATGCCTTGCAGAGCTGGGCGATCACTCGCTCGGCTTCGGTCAGGAGATTCGACTCGAAGTCCACGGTGACGTTACCGACTTGGCGGACATCGCGAAGATCATAGAGATCGCCAAAGCTGACAATGTGCGCGTTTGTTGGAACTCCAATGCCGCTGATCTCACGGGACCTGGCCTTGAAAAAAACTTCGCGCTGATCAAAGAGCACCTCGGTCATACGATCCACATTCACGAACAGAACGACGGCAAATATCCTTATGACAAGCTCGCCAAGCTTTTAGTGGAAGCCGACTATGATGGCTGGGTGCTCATGGAAGCGGCTTCAAAAGTCGATGACGCCGTGAAGGCTTTGGCTGAACAAAAGGTGCTCTGGGAGAAGAACGTGACGACTGCGCGGACTAAGGTCTAAGGTCATTGGGCCTATCACAGTTCCTGATTCGCTTCCATCCACGCCCTTATTTGCCGCAATTGCTTCTTGTCCGGCTTCGCCGCCTCTTCATGCGGAGCTAGCAGCATCTTTTCCCGACGCGCTTCTGCCGCGCGGATGAAGTTTTCCACGGGCGTCAGATTCTCCATGTAGGTGTCCACATCCACAGCACTCAGCCGACGCGGCGGAAAGCCTTTTACTTTAAGCGTGAGCGCCAGATCACCGCGCTGAACTTCGATCACGTCATCGAGCTTCAGCGCACGCGCAGGCTTGACGGCTTGGCCAAGAAGCTTCACCTGACTGCGCTCACAGGCTTGCGTGGAAAGGCCTCGTGTCTTGAAAATGCGGATGTGATGGAGGTAAGAGTCAACACGCATGAGATAGATAGTAGCACAGGCATCCTGCCTGTGTGTAGGACATGCTTCCAGCATGTTCATGGAAACACAGGCAAGGATGCCTGTGCTACCGAATTCAATCACGCCGGATCAAAGCTGCAAAAGCGCCGTCGAAGCCATCACGCCACGGTAAGGACTCGCGAGTCTCGATCAGCTTGAAGCCAGGTAGCTTCTTGAGCACCGTTTCGACAACGCCTTCGTTCTCCTCGCGGTCAATGCTGCAAGTGCTATAAACCAGCGATCCACCGGGCTTCAAGAGTGGCAGCGTTGCCTCAAGAATTCCGTTTTGAAGCTGCGTCATCTCCTTGAAGGACCAAGGGAGCAGACGCCACCGCACATCAATCCGACGACGCATCACGCCCGTATTGCTACATGGGGCATCCACGAGAATTCGATCAAAAACGGGGTCAGTCGGATGGTTCGCATCCGCCCAGTCCAAGAGCTTGGGCTCAGCGATGCTTGCGTGAAGACGCTGCAGATTACTCTTCATGCGCTCCACTCGACGCGATGAAGAATCTGCCGCGATGATGCGCCCCTGATTCTTCATGAGTTGAGCGAGATAAGCTGCCTTTCCGCCCGGTGCCGCGCAAGCATCGAGAACGAACTCACCCGGCTGCGGCGCGAGAAGCTCACAAGCCATCGCGGTGCTGGGATCTTGGACGTAGCATTGACCCGAGGCGAGCCATTCACGCGGCGGCTGTTCCACCCGGTAGAAGCCCGCACGATCCGCTGGGGTAAGTTCAGCAAGGGCTGCATCATCCAAAGCCTGAGGATGCAGGCGATTGATCCTGATATAGGTCTGCGCTGGGTTCTGATCCCATTCGCAAAGCTTTGCCGTAGCCTCGATGCCACGTTGCTCTGTCCAGCGCTGGATGAGCCAATCTGGATGGGAAAACTGATCTTCCAGTGAAAGGCTCGGACGTTGCGCCAGAAGCAATTCCTTCTCGCGCTCAATGCGACGGAGCACGGCGTTGGTAAGGCCGCGAGCTTTCCCTGCGAGGTTGACGCATTCGTTCACCGCCGCATGAGGCGGGATGTCCAGCAGAAGCAACTGGGCCGCGCCGAGTCGTAGCAGCCAATGAACGTTCTTCTCCAGATGCTTATTCTCACACACCTGATCCAGCCAATGATCCAACAATGTGATATTGCGGAGCACACTGAAGACCAGCGTTTGGAGAAGCGCGGTATCGCGATGCTCCAGATGGTATTTGGTGGCGAGACGCTCAAGGATGTCTTGGGCGAAAGATTGACCGTGCTCCCATTCAAGGAGCGTATGGAGGGCGAGTTGACGGGAGTTGGCAGTCACAAATCTAGGAGGCTGGCGTGATACCGCGACCAATGCCGCGATACTGGAAGCCATAAGTGGTCGCTGCCGCAGGGTCCAAAAGATTGCGCCCATCGAAGATCAGCGGGGTCAACATGACATCCCGCAACTCATTGAGATCCACATTGGAGAACTCAGCCCATTCGGTCGCGACGATGAGCGCTTCTGCCCCGCGTGCTGCTTCGATGGGATTCTCCGCGAGCTTCACTTTACTGGACCACGGAAGCTGCTGGAATTTCTCCATCGCCTTTGGGTCATACGCAGTGACATCCGCGCCTTCATTCACCAATGCTTCCACGATGTCTGCGGCGACACTGCAACGAACGTCATCCGTGTTCGGTTTGAAACTCAATCCCCAAACGGCGATCTTCTTTTCCTTCAGCACCCAGAGGGCTTCACGGATGGAGTCGAGAAAGCGCGTGACTTGTCGGTCATTGATCTTCTGAACTTCCTTCAGGAGATTAAAGGGCGTGCCCATCTGCTCCGCAATGGCGATGAAAGCGGCGATGTCCTTCGGGAAACAGGAGCCGCCGTAGCCGAGACCCGCATTCAGGAAGCTGCGACCGATGCGCTTGTCCATCCCGATGCCCTCGGCTACTTTTTCAACATCCGCACCGCTGGCTTCGCAGATTTCAGCAACTGCATTGATGTATGAAATCTTAAGAGCGAGGAAGCTGTTGGCCGCGTGTTTAATCAGCTCGGCGCTGTTAATGTCCGTGACGAGAACCGGCGCGACAAAAGGCTCATAGACCTTCTGCATCACGGCCAAAGCGCGGTCGCTATTACCACCGATCACAATGCGATCAGGACTCATTAAATCATCCACCGCGCTGCCTTCGCGAAGGAATTCGGGATTGCTCACGACATCGAATTCGACACCGGGCTTCGCATACCGACGGATGGTCTGAGCCACGCGCTCACCTGTCTTCACGGGAACGGTGCTCTTGTCCACAATGACCCGATAGCTATCCAAACATACCGCGATTTCACGAGCGACCTTTTCGATGAAGCTGAGATCAACACTGCCATCAGGCTGCGGCGGGGTCGGCACGGCGATGAAAATCACTTCACCATGATTCACGCCGTCCTCGGTGCTGGTGGTGAATTGAAGACGCTTGGAAATCACGTTCTTCTTCACCATCGTTTCCAGCTTCGGCTCATAGATGGGGATCTTACCGGCGAGCAGTGTTTCGATTTTCTTGGGGTCATTGTCCACGCACATGACTTGATGGCCCATTTCAGCAAAACAGGCTCCCGTGGTGAGGCCGACATATCCAGAACCGATGATTGTTAGTTTCATAAACAAAGAAGGAGAGAGAGTCTGATGGGCTTACTAAAACGTCGGAACTCCATAGGCTCAAGCCGTAAGGAATATTAATCTTCGCGATCAGTTGCCGAATGACGCGTAACAACAAAACAACCCAGCATCGCCGTGG
>JANYJH010000034.1 GCA_025361865.1 Phragmitibacter sp. | reverse complement strand
CGCGCTTTTCCAGCAGCGCCTGTAACTGACCGTCTTCACCAAAAGTTCCGTGAATCATGTTCACCGCGATGAGCGCATCCGCTGGCACGATGAAGTTCGTATCCAAAACATCCACCTCGACGACCACAGCGCCCAGTGTTTGAAGAGCCTCCACCACACTCTCCGCCGACTTCAGAGAAACAGGCCGTTCTGAGCCTGGTCCTCCTTTGAGAACAGCGATTTTCTGATTCTTCAGATTCATAAGACGCTTTGAAATTACTAAGTGCGTATAGCTACGAGAAATTATTGTCTCTGAGTCTATGCACCGAGGGTGAAATATCAATGTATTTTAATAAAACTTGTCGTTATTCGACCAATAATTTCCTCTGCCTGAGTTGGGCGCCTTGCAACCCCTTGATCTGGAAGGGGGAATCTTTTTAGAATCCCTTTACTCTAGCGCCGCGCCGTGGATCAAACAACCGCGACTGCGGCTTGGTCCACTACGGGCATCACTGCTTGCAACAACCGAATCTCTACGATGAGGCCATGAGGCGCCCGATTACGGGCCGTCACGGTTCCTTTGCAGGTCTCAATGCAGCTCTTCACGATCGCCAATCCAAGCCCCGCACCTCCAGTGTCGCGACTCCGTGCGAGATCGGGACGATAGAACGCATCGAAGAGCTTTGGCAAAGCCTCCTCAGGGACGCCCGGCCCTTCATCCATGATGGCGATGACGGCCTCCTCCCCGTCCACCCAAGCTTTGATCGTAATGGAGCCAGCCCGTTCCGCGTAACGGATCGCATTGCGCACAATGTTCCCCATTGCTCGGGCCAAGAGCTCCGGTTCTGCCAGAGCGATGAGGTCTGGAGAGACCTCCATCTTGTTTCCCTTATCCCCAGAAGCCTCCCACTCCAAGACGCGCTCGACGATGGTGAGCAGCTTTACAGGCCGCAGCACGATGTCCTTCCGCAGACTCGCTTTCGAGAACGAGAGCAGTTCATTGACCAGATCGCTCATGTGTCTCAGCTCACGCCCGATGCGGCTAATGTAGCGCTCCGTCTTCTCATCCGTGTTGCTTTGATCCACAATGCCAATCGCCGCCTGCATCCGCGCAATGGGCGAGCACAGCTCGTGAGCGATGTCTCCCAGCAGTCGCCGCTGACCATTGACCAGGCTCGAAAGCTGCCCCGCCATTTGATTGACCGAGTGCCCCAGATCCCCGATCTCATCACGCTTATCAACAGGCAGCACGACGGTGAAATCCCCCTGCGCGATCTTCGCCGTGGCCTCCTTCACCTTGTGCAAACGACGTGTCAGGCTGCTGACCAGCGGAATCCAAAACAGGACAGAAAGCAGAAGCGCGCCACCACCTAAAATAGCGACCGGCTTCACATCGAAGAACAAACTCGCCACATGAATGGAGTCAGACCTCACGATCAACTGGAAGGGCCGCGTCTGCTCGAAAGGCCCCCCGATGGGCATCCTCACGATCGCCCAGAAGTAAGCTGGATTATTCGTGCTTAAGAGAGATTTGGGAAAGCCGTTCAAGGCATTGACCTCATTCTGAGGCGGAGGTTCATGGCCTCTCACCGGCCCTGGAGGGCGGCGTGGAGGAGGCGGGCCAGTAGCGTCTCCCTGCTTCGGACGGGCCGTCAGCGCCTGCATGACATCCTCAGGCAGCACCATCTTCTCACCAGCCAGGTGATCCCCATCGTGGTAGTAAAGCGCGAAGGTCATGCCATACGCATTGCTGTTACGCACCATGATCTTCTCCCAGTCGGCGCGCTTATGCTCGGCGATCTCCGCGTTCACCACTTCCGCTACGGCTTGCACGCGCGGTTTGGCCAAAGCGGAGAACACGGCATCGAATCCAAAGTTCGCATAGAAGAACAGAAAGAAACCGACCACCAGCAGGAGCACGTTCAGGGAGAACCACACCAGTATCTTCGCGTAGAGAGGAAGGTGAATTCGCATAGGTCAGGCTTTCGCATCGGGATCAATCAACATGTAACCCGCTGAGCGAAACGTGCGGATGAAGCGGGGAGCTTTCGCATCATCATTCAGCTTCCGGCGGAGCGAAGAAATGTGGATGTCGATGGAGCGGTCAAAGACCTCATATTCGCGATCACGAATCTCATCCAGCAACCGCTCACGGGTCTTCACGCGCCCCTTCGCCCGGCCCAGCGCGGCCAACAAATCAAACTCCACCGGCGTAAGCAGCAGCGGCTGATCTCCCAGCACCGCCGACCGCGTGCTGGGGCTAATCCTCAGTTCCCCCACCCTAATTTCAGGCTCGCCCTCATCCGCTGGTGCCGCTTGAAGACGAGTCGCCCGCCGCGTCACTGCGCGCAGACGCGCCAACAGTTCACGCATGGAAAACGTCTTCGGCAGATAATCGTCCGCGCCCACTTCCAAGCCGACGATGCGGTCCATTTCATCCCCGCGTGAGGTCAGCATGAGCACCGGCACTTGGCTGGTCTTACGGATCGCCTTGAGCACTTCAAAGCCATCCATCTTCGGCATCATCACATCCAGGATGATCGCGTGCCACTCAGCGCTGAGAGCTTTCTCCACGCCATCCGGCCCCGTGTGAGCCGCATCCACCTCATAGCCGAGCGGAGTGAGATACTCGCTCAACAACTCACACAATTCCTGGTCATCATCGACCAGGAGAATCCGCGGTATGTCGTGATTAGGAGCAGGGGGCATCTGAGAGAACCTAACGCAACTCCCCGCCTGTCATCACGTTCTTTACCATTCCTGAACAAAAATTTTCTAAAGCGTTCGTCAGCTTTACCGCACTCACCCTCAGGGATAAGGCCTACGCCGCCGCCAGCTTCAAGCGACTCCTCAAAATGAACTCCGACGATCCCTAGACTCATCACGGATACGGGATGTTCCCCGCGTCCTGACCGATGCGCCCGGCGGCTCCGGCGACTGGATGCAAAACATGCTCACCCGCGCGAAGCAGAATCTGAACAAACTGCCCCGTGATTTCGATACCGAGAAAGTCAAACATGACCTCAACCTCAGTGCGGCTCTGGAGTCCCGCCTCCTGCGCCTCAAGCGCGTGGAAGACCACATCACCAGCGCCATCTTCCTCGCGGATAGCGACGCCTTTGCCGCCGGTCTGCAAGTCCGTCGCCTCCTGCAAGACGCCGGAGTCTCTGGAGTGGATGACAACCTCAGCGAGGGACTCGTCCGTTTCTTCAAACGCAGCAGCCCCACCCCCGCACCCGCTCCACCGAAGTAAGAGCCGCTTTAGAAAGTGAAGCCAGCCTGTGTCCTTACTACTGAGCACTGAAGTGACAAAGCCTCCCGCAAGTCATTTCGGGCTTGCTACGGCATCTGAGGATGGTAAAACTTCATTCATTACACTGTCTATGTAACTCACCGATTAACTTACATCGCCAAATTTGC
>JANYJH010000231.1 GCA_025361865.1 Phragmitibacter sp. | reverse complement strand
GTTTTTGGGGCTACGCGAAGTTTCGCTTTGCCAAACTTCGCGGAGTGCGGAAGGAAAAGTTTTTGCTGCACCTCAAGAAATGTGAATGGAGGTTCAATCATCGCAAAGATAACATTCAAAAATTAATATTGAAATCTCTTCAAGCAATCCCTCTCTCAACTACATAAGACTCTTTGATTTTGTATGCAATCTTCCCGTCAACCACCCTCGCTCCTGTAGGCTTCGCCCAGCGAAACGAGGAAAGATATTGCGATCAATCTCATCCCGAAAAGGGCCCACTGTGGTCGCCGAGAACTATTGCCATGTGGTTGGCACCGAGCAATTGAAGCCGAACCTGTCTGGGCCTGGATTACTATGTTAAAAGATGGGAACTTTGTAATCTGATTCACCTGACCCTTTACAATAGGATGCTAACGTTTGAAATAGCGCGAGGCTATTCGCCATTCTCGACTAGGGAACATCGACCTGAAGGTGCGTATTTCCGAAACAAAAGACTTGCACGCTCGCCGTTCACTGCCATTTTCCTGACCCCTTCCCGCCAGCTCTGAGCTGACACGAAAGTATTTTGTAAAGAGAAAAGCGCCATGAGCATCATCGCAAAAATCGAGAAAGAGCAGAGCAAGACCACCCTTCCAGACTTCCGTGCTGGTGACACTTTGAAGGTGCACACCCGCGTTGTTGAAGGCGACAAAGAACGTATCCAGATTTTCCAGGGTATCGTGATTGGCCGTAAAGGTTCAGGTTTGAATCAAGCTTTCACCGTTCGTAAGATTTCCTATGGTGAAGGTGTTGAGCGTGTGTTCCCTCTGCACACCCCGAAGATTTCCAAGATCGAAGTGATCCGTCAGGGTAAGGTGCGCCGTGCCCGTCTTCACTACCTCCGTAGCCGTAAGGGCAAGTCCGCTATCTTGGTCAAGGAATTGGCTGACTAGGACTAAGCGAATCTTTCGTTTCATTACAAGCCAGATGGTGCGAGCCATCTGGCTTTTTCTTTTTCAGCGTTTTCTCAGTGAGCTTCAATGAGCGTGGAATCTCTCGCAATACTCACTTGAACATCGCAAATGAGAGTCCTATTCTCGGCCCCCTTCAATGCGCATTCTTCATCTCACTCCCGGCACTGGTAGTTTTCACTGCGGTAGTTGTTTGCGTGATAATGCTCTGGTTAAAGCCCTGCGCGCACGCGGGCATGATGCGGTTATCGTTCCGCTTTATCTTCCGCTGGTAACGGATTCGGAAGAGGCCAATCCAGATGCTTCTGTTCGTGTGGGAGGCATCGCTCTTTACCTCCAGCAGAAGTTTCCGCTGTTCCGTTTTGCACCACGTTGGTTGCGGACTTTGGTCAATGATGAGGGCCGGTTGCGAGATGCCTCGCGAAAGCTCGGCATGACCAGCGCAAAGGATCTTGGCGAGATGACCGTCGGCAGTCTGAAGGGCCAGAAAGGCCGTCAATGGCCGGAGTGGGCTCGTTTGGTGAAGTGGATCGAGACGGAGGCCAAACCGGATGTCATCTCGCTCTCTAACAGCCTGCTCATCGGCCTTGCGCCTGCATTGGCTAAGCAGGTCGGTGTTCCCATCGTCGTGTCGTTGCAGGGAGAGGATTCGTTTTTGGATACGCTAGTGGAGCCGTATCGCACGGAGGCTTGGGACTTGATGAAAGAGAATGCGAAGTCCGTGACGCGCTTCATCGCGCCCAGTCGGTTCTATGCGGAACTGATGTCTTCACGGCTCGGCGTAGGTCCATCCGCGATGTCGGTGGTTTACAATGGACTCAACTTTGACCTCTATGATCAGGAGCGTAATGAGCCGGAAGCACCGACTATCGGTTATCTGGCACGCATGATTCATGGGAAAGGACTGACCACGCTGGTGGATGCGTTTATCGAACTCGCGAACCGTCATAGTGTCCCGAATCTTCGGCTACGGATCGCCGGAGCCCATACGGATGCGGACATCGCATACGTGGCCGGCTTGAAGATGAAACTGAGCAAAGCGGGGCTGCTGAATCGCGTGACCTTTGAGCCCAACATCACCTTTGCAGAGAAGGCTAAATTCCTTCATGAGATCACGATCTTTTCCGTGCCCGCGACCTATGGCGAAGCCTTTGGCCTTTACGTGGCAGAAGCTCAAGCCTGCGGCGTGCCCGTGGTGCAGCCGCGACATGGCGCTTTCCCCGAGCTGATCGCGGTAACTCAGGGCGGGGTTTTGGTCACTCCTGATGATGTTCAAGCCCTCGCACAGGGGCTTGAGGATCTATTGCTTGATCCCAAGAAACGCGAGCAACTCAGCACGTTCGGTAAGTTCCAAGCCCGCGCTGCGTTCTCTGCTTCACGAATGGCGGAGCGTTTTGAGAATGTGCTGACCTCGCCTGCGGCCTGATGGATCAAGGCTTCCGCTTCTCATCGACATCGAAATAGTCGAACAAGGTCTGGATGTCATCCCGGTCGCTGAGACCGCTGGCGGCTTTTGCTTTCACCAGAAACGCGCTCGCATCTTCGGGGTCACGCCAGCCACGCTTCATGGAGAAGCCATTCCAGACGAGGATGTCCACATCGGTCAGTTTGCGACCCTGCTCGATGCACCAATGTAGAATCTCCTCATCCGTGCCGCCCGTCAGCACACGCTCGGCGAGCTTGGCATAATCCACACCGAGATAACGGCAACAGCGCGCATCCATCCCCTTGCCGATGTTTGGGTGGTAGTCCTCAGGAAGTTCTCCAGCATCGTGCAGCCGGATTTTATCCAACATGCGAGCGAAATAAGTGAGGCCTCCGGTAAGGTCATAAGCGCTGCGGGGGTAGGTCATAAAGGGAGTATTGAGCATGATGGCGGCCGCTTCAAGGCGTCTTCGCCATCCAGGCTTCCATATCCTCCCGAGTCATGCGGTAAAGCAACCATTCCTCGCGCCGTTTTGCTCCGAGCTTCTTTTCGTAAAAGGTCTGAGCGCGGACATTCCAGTCGAGGGTGGTCCACTCGATCCGTCCACAGCCGCGTTCATGCGCCATACGGATGCCTTGGCTCATGAAGGCCGTGCCAACGCCGAGGCTACGGAACTCAGGCAAGATAAAGAGGTCTTCCAAATACAAGGAGGGGCGGGCCAGAAAGGTGGAATATGTGTTCAACCAAATTGCATAGCCAATGGGCTTATTGCTTGTTCCATCAAAGGCGAGCCAAGATTCAAAGCGAGGCCTATCCCCGAAGGCGTCCTGCACCAGCCGAGTTTGTGCTGCTGTATCTGGCGGTGGAAGATTCTCAAAGCGGGCCAGAGAGCAGACAAGATGAACAAAGTCTGAGGCGTCCTGGAGGGTGGCTTTGCGAATACGGTAGGCAGGATGGGGCATAGCAGGAATGGCGCGGAATGCGATACAGGAGCATGGCAAAGCAGCTAAAAATTAGTGTAGAAATAAGTGTGCCAAGATACAGCTTTAACAACTTTATGATCAGTAAGTGTCAGAGGATCAAGGGGTCAGAGCTTGCGTCTGAAATAGAGCTTCAGCTTACCGCCCTTCTCAGCGTAGCGATAAATGTTATCTCCATCGTGGAACCAGGTGGAGATTTTCCCATCCGAGGTTTTCATCATGCACTCATCGGTTTTGTTCTCGATGATTTCATAAGTGTGCGTCTCGCCTGAGCCATTGTTCAGCACCATAACTTCCTTACTGGTGATCTTCACTTCCATGCTCGTCAAAGCGGGCGCTACCAAAGCCGTGGCCAGTGAGCCGAGAAGATCCGTGAGAGGGCCGGAGTTATCGCTGAATTTATTGGCTTGAGCAGTGCGCTCTGAATCGAAGGCCCAGCTTCCTTGCAGCCAAGACGGAGCTGAATTAAAGCAGGAGGTGAGGGCAAACAAACTGACGATGACCAGTGAAAGGGTGGCTGAGCGCATAGCGCAGTTTGCACGAAGAAGTTCGATCACACAAGCGCGCGAACAAGGCTTGTGCGGCTCCGCTGCTGATGCGAATCTGCGCAGATGAAGAACCCTGAACTGACCTTGCACGACCTTCATGGCGAAGCGCTGGAGCCTTGGCTGGAGGGGCTGGGGAAGCTGCGCATCGCCGTCTTCCGTGAGTATCCGTATCTCTATGACGGCACCTTGGAATACGAGATGGACTACCTTAAAACCTATGTGCGGTCTGCGGAGAGCCTCGTGGTCATCGTCGCTGATGCTGATAACAAAGTGGTGGGCGCTACGACCTGCCTACCGCTACGTGATGAGGGGCCGGAGTTCCAGGAGCCGTTTCTCAAAGCGGGCGTCGCGGTGAATGAAGTGTGCTACTTCGGTGAGTCCATTCTCCCGCCGCACCTACGCGGGCAAGGCCTCGGCAAAGAGTTCTTCGCCAGACGCGAGGCTCATGCCCAACGGCTCGGCTTCGCATACACGGCCTTCTGTGCGGTGGATCGTCCAGATGATCATCCGTCGAAGCCGAGCGGCTACCGTCCGCTGACTGAGTTCTGGCTGGCTCAGGGCTACCAAAAGCAGCCACAGATGCAGGCGACCTTCATCTGGAAAGAGATCGGTGAAGAATCCGAGTCACCTAAAACCCTCACTTTTTGGATGAAGTCATGGAAGTCTTAAGAGTTGATTTATGGACCTTCGATGTAGGCGCGGAAGCCAGTTCACCGGAGGCTTACGCAGAGTTGATGACCTCTCGCGTGCTGGCCTCATGGGATGGCGGAGCGGATATGGTCTTGTTCCCCGAGTTCGCCTGGATGGGCTTGGAGCGCTTTATTGAAGCCAAGAACAAGCCTCGTGGTGTGGCGGAATTGTTTTGGCATAAGCTCTGGCCTCAAGTGCAACGGACGCTGAATCGTCCAGGCAAAGCAGCGGTGCTGGGAACCGTTCCGTTCGTCACGGATCAAGCGATGTATAATCGCGCGCCGATCCTCATAGAAGGTCAGGCCCATGATCATCAGGACAAGCTACACCTAACTCCGTGGGAGACCGCTTTCACGGCAGGGGAAGCCTTGCAAATCATTGAATTCGCTGGGCTTCGCATCGCGGTCATCATCTGTTTAGACATCGAAGTTCCAGAGCTTTCAGCCTCATTGCGGGGCAGAGAAGTGGACCTCATTTTGGTGCCGAGTGCGACTGAAACTGAGTTGGGCACGGAGCGTATCAGGCGTTGTGCGTCGGCCAGAGCGGTCGAACTCGGATGCTACGTCGGGGTCTCCCATCTGGTGGGCAAGATGACGTCTGAATTGGTTGATGAGAATGTCGGGCGGCTTGGCTGGTTTACTCCTTCACAATCAACCTTTTCCGATGAAACGAGGGTTCACTGGACGGACTTATTCAGTGGCGGGTTTCATCAGGAACAGCTCTGCATTGATATAAGAAAACTAAAAAACATGCGGGAAAATCTCAAGGAAACGAACCCCGCTTTGTTGACATCTAGGGCAATAGCGCTGAAATCGCGACCCAGCCAATAGGCTGAGACATCAAAAGTATTCAGTCAAAAATTGATCACAGCTATGAAACAAACTCTCGACGAATTCAAGGCCTTCATCATGAAGGGTAATGTTGTTGACCTTGCGGTTGGTGTGATCATAGGCGCTGCCTTCGGTAAAATCGTAACCTCTGTTGTGGAGGACATGCTCATGCCCATTATTGGAAGTGTAGCCAAGGCGGACTTTAGTAATTTGTTTATAGGGCTTTCAAGTGCCGTGAATGAAGCTGCAAATAAAGGACCGCTTGCGTTGGCCGATGCGCGAAAACTTGGGCCTGTTTTTGCCTATGGTAACTTCCTCACCATCCTCATCAATTTTGTCATCGTAGCCTTTTGTATTTTCACCATGGTGAAATTTATAAACAAGCTCAACAAGAAACCCGCTGAAGTTCCAGCCGCTCCTGCTGAGCCCACGGAAGAAGTGAAGTTGCTCACGGAGATTCGCGATCTCTTAAAGAAGTAGGATCAATCCTGCACCCTAGCCAGTGATCGAGTCGCCCGATGGTTCACCGCCATCGGGCTTTTCGTATTTTACGCAAGTAATCAAGAAGCCTCGCGTAGATATGAGCGATGAATTTGTATCGCCAGTTTAGAATGATTTTGATGCTCTGGGTGACGGCTTGTTCCGTAGCCAGTTCCGCTGAGAAAATGCCCCCGAACATCCTCTTCATCTTCTCGGATGATCACGCTTATCAGGCCATCAGTGCCTACAACGATCCGCGTAAGCTCCTTGAGACACCGAACATCGACCGCATCGGAAAGGAAGGAATGCTCTTCCATCGCTGCCTCGTGCCGAACTCCATTTGTGGCCCCAGCCGGGCCGTGGTGATGACGGGAAAATACAACCACCTGAATGGCTTCGTGAATAACTCGAACTGCACCTTTGATGGAACGCAGCAGACATTCCCGAAGCTCATGCAGGCCGCTGGTTATCAAACGGCGATCATTGGTAAATGGCATCTGGGCAGCAATCCCACGGGCTTCGATTACTGGCACATTCTGCCCGGTCAGGGCGTTTATTACAATCCACCGATGATTGAGATGGGCGTGACCAAAAAGCAGCAGGGCTACGTCACGGACATCATCACGGATGAGACGCTGAAGTGGCTCAAGAACCGTGACAAGACCAAGCCATTCCTGATGATGTGTCAGCACAAGGCCCCGCATCGCGAGTGGGAGCCACCGTTGCGTTATCTCAATCACGATGGCGGACGGAAGTATGAGGAGCCTGCCACCTTGTTTGACGACTACGAGAACCGAGGCTTCGCGGTCAAGGATCAGGACATGACCCTTGAAAAGACGATCACGCCGAAAGACATGAAGTTGGTCACGCCACCTCAATTAAATGACGCCCAGCGCGCCGAATGGGAAGCCTACTATGGCCCGCGCAATGAAGCGTTCCTCAAGGAAAAGCCGCAGGGCAAAGACCTCGTTCGGTGGCGTTATCAACGCTACATGCATGACTACCTCGCTTGCGTCAAAGCCGTGGACGAGAATGTGGGCCGCCTGCTGAAATACCTCGAAGACGAAGGGCTCGCGGACAACACCATCGTCGTCTATTCCAGCGATCAAGGCTTCTATCTGGGCGAGCACGGTTGGTTTGATAAACGCTGGGCCTTCGAGGAATCCATCCGTGCGCCGTTGCTCATTCGCTGGCCTGGAATCGCCAAGCCCGGCACTTCTAGCAAAGAGATCGTCAGCAATCTCGACTTCGCAGAAACCTTTCTGGATGCCGCCGGATTGCCCATTCCTGCGGACATGCAGGGCCACAGTCTCAAGCCCGTTCTGCAAGGGCAAACGCCCGCTGATTGGCGGAAGAGCTTCTACTACCACTACTACGAGTTCCCTGAACCGCACCATGTCAGACCGCATTACGGCGTCATCACGGACCGCTATAAGCTCCTCCATTTCTACGCCCCAGACGTGGACTATTGGGAGCTTTACGATCACGAAAAAGACCCGAATGAGTTGCGCAGTTTCTACGGCGATCCCGACTACACGAAGGTCACGGATGAGTTGAAGACCGAGGTCCAGCGCCTTCGTGTCGAATTGAAAGTCCCTGAGAAAGAAGATCCTTCCATGTATGGCGGTCGCGCCCAAGGTAAGAAAAAGCAAACGCCCGCCGCCGAGTGAAAAAAGACTGGTAAGCCATTAATCTTGGGTTAAAGACTCATCCCGATTCAATCAGGCGCGTTTAGCTCAGTGGTAGAGCATTGCCTTCACACGGCAGGGGTCGCAGGTTCGAACCCTGCATCGCGCACCAGCTCAGATACTGGCTTTGGAATCAAGTTCATGCTCAATGCTTCGGAGAAGCGGCGTATCTTATAACGATACCATCGTTGTGCGCTCGGTTGCGAGATGGTGAAAGTTACCCAGCATGAAACCTCCCATCGTCTTCCTCATTGCTAGCATCGCGCTTCCTATCATCGCGCAGGTGCCTGAGCATCCAGGTGCCGTCATTTATAAGAAGCTGTGCGTAGATTGCCACGGACCACACGGCGAAGGCGTGAAGGGAAAATACGATGAACCGTTGCATGGGAATCGCACCGTCGAAGCGCTCTCTAAGCGGATCGCACGCACCATGCCGGACGACGATGTCGGTGCCTGTGTGGGCGAAGACGCGAAGCGGGTCTCCGATTACATCTACGATGCCTTTTACTCGCCGAAAGCTTTCGCCCGCCTGCAGCCGCCGGAGTTCGATGTCGCGCGACTTACCATCGCGCAGTATCGCGCTTCCGTAGCTGATCTCGTGGGGCGATTTCGTCCCGGCTTTGATAAACCGCCCGGACCGGAGCGTGGCTTGAAGGCGCACTATTCTGGATTGGCGATAGAGAAGCCGACGACCGATGTGGCCCCCCCTGCGGAAAAGCCGCCCGTTAAAAAAGACGATAAGCAGAAGAAGCAGCCGGACAAAACGAGGTTTGACCGCTCTGACGCGCAGGTGAACTTCTCCTTCGCTGCTGGAAGCCCTGATCCCGAGAAGATAGGGCCAGAGGAGTTTAACATCCGTTGGGAAGGGTCTATCATCGCCGAGGAAACTGGCATGTATGAATTCATCGTGAAGAGCGAAAACGGAGTTCGCCTTTGGCTGAATGACCCGAAAGCAACGCTCATTGACGGCTGGGTCAGCAGCGGTTCGGAGGTGCGTGAGATGAAGAAGAGCCTGTTCCTCCTGGGCGGGCGCTCTTATCCACTCATGCTGGAGTTCTTCAAATTTAAGGAAAAGACCGCGTCGGTTAAGCTGGAATGGAAGCCGCCGCACGGTGTGGTGGAAATCATTCCGCAGCACAATCTGTCGCATGATCGGCTGCGTGAACTGATGGTGGTGAAGACGACCTTTCCGGCGGATGACCGTAGCGCTGGCTACGAGCGCGGAACGGGCGTCTCGAAGGACTGGGATCAGGCGACAACCGAAGCTGCGTTGGACGTGGCAGCGCATGTGGACCTGCATTTGGACGAACTTTCCGGCACCAAAGCGAATGCGCCGGATCGTGTTGAGAAATTGAAGCTGTTTGCGCGCCGTTTCGCCGAAGCCGCCTTCCGGCAACCACTCACTGAAAAGGATGCTCAGCGTTTCATTGATCGACAGTTTCAGGCGGTGAAGACACCTGAAATGGCCATTAAGCGTGTCGTCCTCTTCACCCTGAAATCGCCTCGCTTTCTCTATCCTGATCTTCCTGAGCCGGGGCCACCGAACGACTATGAAGTCGCCACGCGCCTCGCGTTGACTCTGTGGGATTCGATTCCTGATCAGGCGCTTCTTAAGGCTGCGGCTGAGGGCAAGCTGCGCACCCATGACCAGATCACGGCTCAAGCCGGACGCATGATTGTTGATCCACGAACCAAGGCGAAACTAAGCGGTTTCTTTCACCATTGGCTGGAACTCGAACGTGCAGAAACCATCTCCAAAGACCCGAAATCATTTCCCAATTTTGACGCAGCGGTGCTCGCTGATCTGCGCACATCGCTCAATCTCTTCTTGGATGAAGTCGTCTGGAGTGAGCACTCGGACTATCGCGAACTGTTGCAAGCTGATTACCTTTTTCTGAATGAACGCCTCGCCAAGCTCTATGGCAAGACCGTGTCGGGTGATGCCTTTCAGCGTGTGTCTTTTGATCCGAAGCAGCGCGCTGGAGTCGTCACACATCCGTATTTGTTGTCCGCTTTTGCTTCCAGCAAGCAGACCTCGCCCATCCATCGTGGAGTCTTCCTCACGCGCAATATTGTGGGCATGACATTAAAAGCGCCGCCGATGGCAGTGGCATTCGAGGATGCAAAATTCGACGCCCATCTGACCATGCGGGAGAAGATCACTGAGTTGACGAAGAACAACTCTTGTATGGGCTGCCATCGCACCATTAATCCGCTCGGTTTCAGCTTGGAGAATTACGATGCGATCGGTCGCTGGCAGACGAAGGAGAATGATAAACCGATCAATGCCGTTACCACCTTCGCCACGGATGAAGGCGAGACGATCAAGCTGACGGGTGCGCGTGATTTGGTGAAATTTGCTGTCGAGCATCCTGACGGCCACCGCGCCTTTATTCATCAGCTCTTCCAACATACAGCCAAACAAGCTGTCAACGTTTACGGGCCTGACACCCTTGAAGACCTACGCCAATCCTTTACGGCTTCAGGTTTTAATATCCGCAAGCTACTCGCCGACATCGCTACCATCGCCGCCTCGCGCGGAATGTCAGAACCAGAAGGAAAAGCGACGCCCCATTAGTCCCGTAACCCCAAACAGACCCATCACCATGAACACACTTCATCGCCGTCAATTTCTGCGCCAGCTTGGGGTTTCCGCCGCCACCTTGCCCTTTCTTTCAGGCTTGCCGAGTCTTACTGGTGCGCCTCTTCCGCAGAAACGCCAGCGCGTTATTATCATGTTCTCGCCGAACGGCACGCTGCCTGATGAGTTTTGGCCTGATGCGGGCGACGCGCTTAACTTCAAATCCATCCTCCAGCCGCTGGAGCCTTTCAAGGACCGCACCATGGTTCTTAACGGCATCTGTAATAAAATTCACGGCGATGGTGATAACCACATGCGCGGCATGAGTTGTCTGCTCACGGCCAGCGAACTTCTGCCCGGAAACATTCGCGGTGGCGGTGGTAACCCCGCTGGTTGGGCGGGCAATATCTCCATTGATCAGGAGATCAAAACCTACCTACAAAGCCGCAAGGAAACACGAACGCGCTTTGGCTCACTGGAGTTCGGTGTTGCCGTTCCTGACCGCGCTGATCCCTGGACGCGCATGAGTTATGCGGGAGCGAATCAACCTGTCGCGCCCATTGACGATCCTTATCAAATGTTCGGCAAACTCTATGGACGGATGAAGGATCGCGACAGCCTAGTGAGCATTCTCGATGACGTTCGCGACGATCTCAAACGAGTCTCAGCAAAGCTCAGCGCACGGGATAAAGCCTTGCTTGAACAGCACGTCACCCTCGTCCGCAATCTCGAACAGGAACTCAAAAGCAAAGATGGCGATGCGAAGCTTCAGCATCCAATGCCCGAGCTAGACCCGAGCGTCGAACTGGTCAACGACAACACGCCGCAGATCAGTCGGATGCAGATTAACCTGTTGGTGAATGCTTTGGCGAACGACATGACGCGCGTCGCCACGCTGCAATACATGCGCTCCGTCGGTCAGGCGCAGATGCGTTGGCTTGGCATTGAAGAAGGCCATCATTCGTTATCTCACGAGCCCGACAGTAACATGGATGCCCATGCGAAACTTCAGAAGATCAACACTTGGTTCTGTGGTGAAGTGGCTTATCTGGCCAAGCGCCTCTCGGAAACCCCTGAACCCACTGGAGAAGGCAGCATGTTGGATCATACGCTCATTGTTTGGACTAACGAGCTCGGCAAGGGCAACACCCATACGCTGGACAATATTCCGTGCGTCATCATCGGCGGCGGCGCGGGGTTCAAGATGGGCCGCAGCCTGAAGTTCGACAAGTCCGCGCACAATCGGCTATGGCTCACCATCGCTCATGCGATGGGCCATGAAATCCAGACCTTCGGCAAAGCTGATCTCTGCGAGGGTGGCGTGCTGAATCTGGCGTAGATTACGGAAAGGGCCGTGGCTGCGCTCGTGAGGGCGTTGTTAGCGGTTCGTAAGTCACTCTCATGCAGCCTCCGCAAAACATCTTTAGCGGGCTTCCCATAGAGCCCAACTCCGAGGATTTCCTGAC
>JANYJH010000431.1 GCA_025361865.1 Phragmitibacter sp. | reverse complement strand
TCGGCGATGGCTTGCAGGAGAACTTTCTGGAACTGCAATTCCGGGACGGCTTGCGCACCTGCTTTTCATACACGGACTTGATCTGGTTCAACCTTAGTCCTGAAGATGGTCTTGATCTGGATTTCGGCGGCTTCCTCATTTCCATTAAAGGACGTGGGTTGGGAACGAAGTTATTCCACGGCATCAAGCAAAAGCGCGTGGCCTGGGTCAAGGAATCGGATGTTGAGATGCAGGACCACAAGGACAACGAGACCTACATCGAAAGCCTCACCATTACCCCGCCAAAGGGATTTGCCGAGGAGCCAGCTCAACCCGCTGAATAATGATCTGGCGGTTCATTAGGCAGCTCCCGAAACTGGCGCTGGTGGTCGGGGTGCTTGTGGTCAGCACGGCGCTCTTTGCCTATTGGTATTATTTCCGGTCCCCGGAACAGATGCTTTTGAAGATGCTGACGCAAAAGCGTGATGAGAAGGTCATTCATGAGCAGGCGATAAAAGTTGAGCAGCATATCGGGCGGGTGGTGCTTCTGGATGATGACGTTTACGATCTCGACACTGGCGAGCCGATTTTCAGGCATTGGCTCCGCGACGGCACGCCGCTTCGCGTCTATTACGACGCTGAAAACAAAAAGATGGTTGCCTTCTATGGCGCGGGATTTATCCGCTTTGCCATGACCGGCGACGAGGAGGCGCGGCTCGCGGGGAAAACCCCGATATTCTACCCAGCCGACTTCAAATCCGCGCTTTACGCCAAAGACAAGGACATCTGGCGGGCGGATGTGGACTGGAATGAATGGAAGCTCAAGAATGAAAAGCAGATCACTTCCATCAAGCAGTTCAATGAGCTGTATTTCGCGAAGGGCGTCGTCATCGCGACCGAGAAGACTTTGCTGGTGCGGAACGGATTCCAGCTCCTTCATGTAAATCTCGAAACGGGGCAGGTGAAGCCATCGAAATTTTCTCTATCGAACATCGGCCGGCGACGTTCGCCAGACAGCAAGCACGTCGTGGGTTTGGAAAAAGGGCAGTTCTATTGCTACGAGGTTGACGAAGACGAAGCCAAAACAGTCCCGGTTGGGCGCGTTGCCATCAACTCCTATCAGTGGCTCGGCAATGACCGCTGCGTTGTCATCGTATCGGCGAAGTCGGTGAAGATTTACGACCGGCGCAAAAACACGCTTGATGAGGTGGCGGCTCTGCCTGAGCAATGCACCAAGATTGGCGAGCCTTCGGCGGATGGCCGGTTTGTATTCTGCGCAGGGCACAAAGGAATTGTGCTGGTTGATATTGAGCACAAAAAGGCACAAGTGGTGAGCGGAGGACGCGGCATCGGCTGGGTGAACGGGGACAGCTTTGTGTTTTCCCGCGAGGTGCCGGACTCGGATTTGCGCGGGACGTGGATGCAGGAACCGGGCGGCAAAGAGCGGCGGATTTTTGCCGAGCCGTTTATCCCGGCCAAGTCGGGCAAATCTGTGCTACCGATAAAATCAGCGGGTCTGGTGGTATTCGTCACCAAAGAAGGTGTCATGCGCATGAAGCCGGATGGCACGGAAATTCAGGCGGTGAAGCAGCTTTCGGCAAGGCCGGGTCGCACCGTGCAACTGCCCTCCCGCCTTCAGGAAATAGCCGATTGGAAGCTGAAGGAGTCGCCGGGAGGCGACGAAGCGGATGACAACTAGAGATAAAGAAAAGCAAGAAGCTGCTGATTGCTCAACGAGCTAGGGCTTCCATGTGGAAATAAAGCTTTCTGTCCTGCGCCATGTTACAGGACAGGGACAGGGCGCGGCGGAAGCTCAAGCACTGGTAAACGATGCTGCGTGACTTCCGGTGTTCGGTGGAGATCACGGCAACGCGCCACGCGGGGCACGGCCTGCCGTTCACCGATGCCGCCCCCACATGAGGGCCGGTCATGCGGACAAGCGCATTCATGATTGCACCCCCTCGGGTTGAATGTTCAAGATGTAGTTGGAAGCCTTCTGCGCCTGTGAAGCAGCGCGGACAATCCAGCCCTTCGCGTCTTTGGATTTAAGGGCATCCATCCAGCTTTGCAGGTAGGCTGCTGAGTTGCTGAGTTCAGCTTCTATGATCCCGGCGTGTGCATTCAGGAATGAAGCACCCATTTCTGCAACAAGCTCTTCCTCGGCGTAGGTCTTGCGGGCGGTATCGCCTGCGGCTTCGATGCCCTTGTTCTCAAGCAATGACTTGCGGGCAAGGCGCGATTCGTGGCCTGTCGAGTGCGCCAACTCATGAAAAAGGGTGGAAAAATAACTCTCCTCACTATCGAAAAAGCAACGCTCCGGCATGTGAACGCTGTCGGTCTTCGGGCGGTAACAGGGAACCGCGTTTCCTTCGTGAATCGCTGGCGCGTTGGGCATGGCTGCGACAATCTCGCGGGCGCGGTCGGTCT
>JANYJH010000422.1 GCA_025361865.1 Phragmitibacter sp. | reverse complement strand
TACACTCAGTTCGACATGGATGCTGGTCAGGCCTATTCAGCCACCACGGTTTCCGGTGATGAGCAAAAGCTGAGCTATTATTACGGTTCCCGTGGCTATGCTGACGCTCGGGTTGAGACCAGTATTTTACCTGCGGGCAAGGACAGCGTTAAGGTTCTCTATCGTGTGAGCGAAGGTGAAATCTCCCACATTCGTAAGATCGACATCGAAGGCAACGACCGCACGAAGGACCACGTTATCCGTCGTGAGCTAGCCTTTTCACCAGGTGAAGAGTTCAATACCAAAGCCATTGATGCCAGCAAGAAGCGTCTGGAGAACATGGGCTACTTCAGCACCGTGGACTTCCGTAATAACCCAACCGGCACGCAGGGTCTGAAAGATGTGGCCGTGACCGTTGCGGAGAAGCCTACCGGCTCGATCAACGTCGGTGCTGGCTTCAGCTCCATTCAGAGTATCTTTGGTCAGTTCTCCCTCACCCAAACGAACTTCGACCTCTTCGGCTGGCCGAACATGACGGGCGGTGGTCAACGCTTTAACCTAGAAGCCATTTACGGCACCAAGCGTCAGGACTTCAGCGTGAGCGTGGTGGAGCCTTGGTTCTTGGGTCAGCGTCTCTCTCTGGGAGGCGATCTCTTCTACCGCGATCTCTACTACCTGAGCGACTACTTCGATCAGGTGAACATCGGCGGTTCGATCAATCTTCGTAAACCGCTCGGTGAGCACGCTTATGCTGAAGCGGTTTATACCTTGCAGGATGTGAAAATCAGAGGCTTTGACACCAAGACTACCGACAACAAAGTGGCTTCCGATCTTCTCAAGCAAGAGGCTGGAACTTACCTTCAGAGTAAGCTGGATTTGTCCATCGTTCATGACTCCCGTGATTCGGTGTATTTGACCCGCCACGGTCACAAGGTTGAAATCGGCGGTCTTGTTTCGGGCAACGCCCTCGGTGGCGATGTGGGCGTTTACGGCTTCCACATGTCAGGGACGCAGTTCGTCACTCTGCCTTACGATGTCATCCTCAGCTTTGACGGTAGCTACAATACGGTCAGCGCTTCCGGTGGTGATCGCATTCCGATCTTTGAGCGTCTCTTCCTCGGTGGTGCCAATAACCTGCGCGGCTTCAAATATCGTGATGTCGGTCCTAAGGATGTGAACGGCGAGCCTCTGGGTGGCAGCACCTCGGCCTTTGCTTCCATCGAAGCCAACTTCCCGATCATTCAGGACGGTGACAATCCAAAAGTTCGCGGTGCGATCTTCTACGACGTGGGTGAAGTTTCCGGTGGTGAAGCGGGCAGCCTTGGCGGCGGTGGCGTGAACTCAGACGTGGGCATTGGTCTTCGTCTCTATCTCATCCCCGGCACTCCGATCCGCTTGGACTATGGCGTTCCTGTTCAGCATGATGCTGGCACTGGCACCAGTGGACACTTCAACTTCAACATGGGCTACAAGTTTTAATTAGAGCCCTTGATTGGAAATACGGGTGCCAGCAAAAGGCACCGTCTCACTATCTTAATAGCACTCAGTCTTACATCACTCGATATGAATAAACTACTCACGTTGGCTCTTGCAGTCGGACTCACAGGATCAATGAACGCCGCCGATCTTAAGATTGGTGTGGTGGACATGAACAAAGCTTTTGGTGAATACTACAAGACCAAAGAAGCAGCTACCAAGCTCGAAGGTAACGTAGCTAAGGTCAAAGAAGAGCTTAACGAGCGCTGGGCCACCTACAAGAAGCTCATGGACGACGCGGAAAAGCTAGACAAAGGCCGTCGTGATCCGGTGCTCGGTCAGGAAGCCCGTGCTAAGAAGGAAGCCGAGCTCCAGGGCAAAGCCCAAGAAATCAAATCCCTTGAACGCGACATCAGCGAGTTCCAGCAGCGCCGCCAGGGCCAGCTTCAGCAGGAGCAAATGCAGGAGCGCAAAGGTCTTTATGACGAAATCATGACCATCGTCAAAGCCAAATCAGCCCCGTATGATATGGTGCTCGACAAGGCAGCGGTCGGCGGTTCAGGCGTCCCGATTTTCCTGAATCTGAAGGATGGCGCTGCTCAGGATTTCACTGCTGAAGTGATCGTTGAGTTGAATAAGAACGCACCTGCAGATACAGGCGAGAAGAAAGAAGAGCCAAAGAAGGCTGAAGAGAAGAAAGACGCCCCCAAGAAGGCCAAATAATTCGCTTCTACACTGAATTCCCATCCCTGCTTTGAATATGGATTCAAAGCAGGGATTTGCATTTCAACCCATTCGTTTTCAGCAACGTGAAGATTACTCTCCAGCAGGTCGCAGAACTCACCCAAGGCAATATCAGCGCGGGGGATGCCGCCTTGATGATCACGGGATTCAGCTCCATTAAGGAAGCCCAACCGGGTGATGTCACCTTTCTGGGCAACGCTCGTTACGCGAACGACCTAAAGAAATCCAAGGCCTCAGCAGTGCTTGCTTTGCCTGACTTCACGGCTGCTCCAGATGGCATGGTGGTGATTCACACGGAGAACCCTACGCTGGCCTTCTCCGCCATCATCAAAGAATTCGGCCCACAAAAACGGGTCTTCGCGCCTGGAATCCATCCAACGGCGTCCGTCAGTGAGACCGCCAAGTTTGACGTGGCGAAGGTCTATATCGGCCCTAACGTGGTGATCGAAGACGAAGCGGAGATCGGCGATGGCTCGCTGATTCACGGTGGCGCTTACATCGGCCCCGAATCGAAGCTGGGTCAGGATTGCGTGATTCATGCGAATGCGGTGATCAAGGACAATTCTCTGCTGGGAAACCGGGTCATCATTCACAGCGGGGCCGTCGTCGGGGCAGATGGTTTTGGTTATCAATTCAGCGGCGGCAAGCAATTGAAAATCGAACAGGTGGGCCGTGTGCAGATAGATGATGATGTGGAAATCGGTTCATGCACCACCATTGACCGGGCTCGCTTTGGCCGGACTTGGATCGGCGAAGGAACGAAGGTGGACAATCTGGTTCAGATCGCGCACAACGTTATCATCGGTAAGCATTGTGTGATCGTCGCCTTGGTCGCCATTGCGGGCAGCGCACGTATTGGCAACTATGTCACCATTGCGGGACAGGTCGGCGTGGGGGGGCATCTCAATGTGTGTGATCAAGTGGTGCTTCTGGCCAGATCAGGCGTTACCAAAGATATTACTGAGCCAGGATACTACATGGGTTTTCCAACCAAGCCTTTGATGGAAGGTCGTCGAATGGTGGCATTCCAATCCAAGCAGCCAGAACTGTTTGAGCGCTTAAAGCAGTTGGAAAAACGTCTGGCGGAACTCGAAGGGAAAGCCGCGCCTACCTAGTCAGCGATAGATGAGATGAACCATTGCTCATCGTGCTGACTGAGTTAGCATCAGGTAGTTAGTCAATCACACTGACCGCTTATGCCACGAGAAATCACGCCGCCGCAGTTACCCCATCTGCCCACGTTACCAGTGAACGGGACACTGATCCTGATGGGATTCATTGCCCTGATGCTGGTCATCGGAGCCTTCACCGCGATGTATCAGGTGCCGACGGAATCGGTTTATGTGGTGCAGCGCTTTGGCCGATTTAAGGAGATCGCGCAGCCCGGTTTGCGATTCAAAATCCCCTTTGGGGTGGACACGGTGCAGGAGGTTCCCATTCTGCGGCAGTTGAAGCAGGAGTTCGGTTTCGGCACCGCTGGTGCCACCAACATATATCAATCCACGCGTGATCCATACTTGCAAGAGAAGGAGAAAAACATGGTGACGGGGGATCTCAATGCCTCCCAAGTCGAGTGGGTGGTGCAATACGGCATCAGTCATCCAGAGTCGTTCCTTTTCAAAGTGAGAGCCCCTGATAAAACCCTGCGGGATGTCTCCGAGAGCGTTATGCGTGAGGTCGTGGGAGATCGAACCGTGGATGAAGTGCTCACCATTGGCCGACAGGAAATTGAGAATGAGGCCATTACCAAGCTTAAGGCAGTGGTGGAAAAACTGGATATGGGACTGCGCGTTGAGCAGGTTCAGTTGATTGATGTTCATCCGCCTGCACCCGTGCAGAGATCGTTTGATGACGTGAACCGCGCCCAGCAGGAACGCGAACAGACGATCAACATGGCGAATGGCGAATACAACAAAGTGGTGCCGAAAGCGAAGGGCGAAGCGGATCAGAAAATCAGTGAAGCCGAAGGCTACGCCGTGAAGCGTGTGAACGAGGCCGAGGGCGATGTGGCCCGATTCAAGGCCTTGCTCACGCAGTATGAAAAGTCTCCTGATGTCACCCGCCAGCGGCTTTACCTGGAGACGATGAGCGTCGTCATTCCACAACTTGGGGCGAAGATCATTCTTGATGATTCGGCGAAGCAATTCCTGCCGCTGCTTCAGATGCAGCAGTCCAAGATCCAAACGCAAACCCCACGTCCTACCCAGCGATGAAAGCTTCTGTTCTCTTCACCGCTGTTCTGGCGGTCCTCGGTCTTTATCTTTTGTTTGGCAGCGCCTTCTCGGTGAGCGAGACGGAGCAGGTCATCATCACCCAGTTTGGCAAGCCTGAGGGCGATCCCATCAATGCTGCCAAGGGGGATAAGAATGAAGCGGGACTTCACTTTAAACTGCCTTTCGTGCAGGAGGTGAACCGCTTCGATAAACGCATTCTCGAATGGGATAGCCCTTCATCTGAGATGCCGACAAGGGACAAGCTCTACATCGTGGTGGATACCTTTGCGCGCTGGCGCATTGCTGATCCGCTGAAGTATTTCCAGAGCCTGCGTGATGAACGAAGCGCTCTCTCCCGGCTTAATGACATCATCGGCAGCGAGACGCGCAACGTCGTCGCCAGTCATGATCTCATCGAAATGGTGCGCACTGACAAAGCGCGCAAGCCGCAGGTGGACACGTCACTGGCTCAGGCATCGCCCAATGCGGTCGTGCTGCCTCCGATCCAGTTTGGTCGTGAGAAGCTGGAGAAGGATGTGCTCGCTGCTGCGGCCAAGAAGGTAACGCTCTGGGGCATTGAACTGCTCGACCTCCGTTTCAAGCGCATCAATTACAAGCCGGGTGTGATTGAAAAAATCTACGATCGTATGACCAGCGAGCGAATGCAGATTGCTGAGCGGTTCCGCTCTGAAGGGCTGGGTGAAGCGGCGAAAATATTAGGTAAGCGTGAGAAGGATCTGCGTCAGATTGAATCAGATGCTTATCGCTCGATTCAGGAGATTCAGGGCAAAGCGGATGCGACGGCGACAGAAATCTACGCCAAGGCTTATACCACCAGCGCGGACGCGGCGGACTTCTATCAGTTCATGAAGACTCTGGAGACCTACAAGGTGATCATGGATAAGGATAGCACCCTCATCCTGACCACTGACAGCGACCTCCTTAAATACCTGAAGCGCATTGATGGCGGTAGTCCTATTAAGTCGAAAGCGGCTGTCTCAGCGCCCCCTGTCGTGCTGCCTCCGCCTGTTCTTCAGCCGCAGCAGTGATTGGCGGTTCTAGGGGACTTCTTGCCATCTTGGACATCTGGGGATGAGAGTGGTCGAATGTTCGTTTTACCTGAATCCACGGGGGCTTCAGGAAGCGCATCATCCCATGTGACGGCCACCTATTTTTCTGCACTTCCGCACGAATCGCCTTGCGCGTTGCCGAATCGTGGCTTTTTCGTAAGAGCAATCAATAGCGCAGCGCGAAGACCGATGGAAGACACGAACACAGACACTGATGAAAGCCTGCTCCAGCGCGTGAGCAAGGGCGATGAGTCAGCGTTCTCCGCCCTCTATGAGCGCTTCTCTGGAAGGCTGTATGGGTTGGTGAAACGCATCCTTGAAGACGATCAGGATTCGCGTGATGTGCTTCAGGAAGGGTTCGTTTATCTGTGGGAGAAAGCGTCCCAATACGATCCATCCAAGAGCCGCGCTTTCACTTGGTCCGTGATCATCTTCCGCAACAAGGCGATTGATCGGGCGCGGTCCCGTCGTCGTCGTTTAAATCTGAATGATTCGGCTGCGGAAGAGCTGGCAGCGCTGGCCAATGAAGTGGAGCGAGCTGATCAACTCGCTGAGAAAAGTGAACGCGCCAACTCCGTTCGCCAGGCGCTCGCAACCTTGTCTGATGAGCAGCGCAAGTGCATCGAATGCGCCTTTTTCCGTGGGTTCACCCAGCATCAGGTGGCCGAATATTTTGGTGAACCTCTGGGCACCATCAAGACGAACATCCGCCGTGGGCTGCTCCGCCTGCGGGATCTTTTGAAAGGAGGCGAGGTATGACTGAGAGACATGAAGAGTTAGCCGCGCTGCAGGCCCTCGGAATGCTGGAGCCTGAGGAGGCTCGTGCCTTTTTAGGCGAAATCCGGTATGCTCCCGAGACGATGGATCTGGTGGCGCAGTTGAAAGATGTAGGCGCTGAACTCGGGGAACTTATTCCTGCCGAGGAGCCGCCTGAGGGCACCTATGACCAGATTCGCACCGCTATCTCCGGCAAGCGCAAGGAAGCCAAAGTGGTCAAGTTTAAGACCGCTACGAAGACGTCCGTCAGTTGGCTCGGATGGGCCGTAGCCGCTTGCCTCGCGGTGGTAAGTTATGGCTGCTGGATGAGACAGCATATCCTCGAAAAGAAGGTTTCTGAACTCGTCGCGAATGAATCCGGCGAGGGTAAGGAAGTGATCACTTTACGTGAGGAGAAGCTCAATCTTCAGCATCAGCTCAGCGAAGCGGGGAAGCGCGAGTTAGCGCTTAATTCTGAGATCACCGCGATGAAACAGACGAATGCCCTAGTCACACTAGAGGTTTCTTCTCTGCGTGCGCAAAACAATGCCTGGCAGGATGGTGTGGCCGTCGTGGTCTGGGACAGCGCAAAGCAGGAAGGCCTGCTGAAGATGTCCCGCGTGCCGCCCGTTCGTCCCAACAAAGATTACCAACTCTGGGTCGTCGATAAAGACCATCCAGCGCCTGTCAGCGCTGGTGTGGTGAAGATTAGTGAAACCGGGGTGACCACGTTCACCTTCAAGCCTTCGGTGCCTGTGAGCAGCGCTTCCAAATTCGCGCTGAGCATCGAGAACAAAGGCGGTGTGGAGAAGAACGAAGGACCGATCGTTTATCTTGGCCCTTAGCTGAATCCATTCAGGTTTGAGCCTCGCAGAATGAGAGAATCCTAGAGGCCTTCGGAATAGGCACTCTGCCCTTCTCTTTGCATGTCTTACTGGCTCATCACTCGTTTCATTCTCAGTCTATTGTCGCTGGTGCTAGCGCTTCCAGTAGTGGTTGCCTTGGGTTCCGTGACGGGTTGGAAGATGACGCTGCTGGCCACGGAATATGGTCATCGCTTGGCCGTGGTGGCATTGGGGGTGGCATTGATCGGCGTGGCCTGCAATGGATGGATCGCCCGGGCGGGAACGGTTTGCCTGTTCATGGCAATTTTACTTTGGCTGGTGCCCTTATACCAGGCGTTGATGATCGGTGGCAGGCTGCCGCAGATGATGAAGGCCGACAATGAATCATCCGTCTCATGGCGGGGGCTTTGGTTGGGACACAAGCCCGAGCTGCTTCCGCCGGAAGAGCTTGCTTACACGAAGGATTCTGATGGTGAACGCCGCGTCTATTTCTACCGGGCGCAAAACCACGCTGAGGCACCGTGCATCGTTGTTCTCCACTCCGGTGGCTGGGAGAACGGCCGTGCGGATGAGTTCCCTGAATGGAGCTCTCAGTGGGCCGCGCAAGGCTATGCCGTCGCCTGTGTTCAGTATCGTCTCGCGCCGAAGCATCAATGGCCTGCGCCGATGGAAGACGTGCGACTGGCGCTCACTTGGTTGAAGGCGAATGCGTTGAAGCTGGGAATCAGCGGACATCAGTTCGTGGTTCTTGGTCGCAGTGCTGGAGCCCAGATCGCCACGGCTTCCGCTTATGGTTTGCAGGATGGCGACATCAAAGGCTGCATCTCACTCTATGGCCCCGCTGATATGTTCTTTGCCCGTAAATACGCCTATGCGGATGACGCGCTGAACTCTCTGCGTCTGCTGCGGAACTACATCGGTGATGATCCCGAATCAGCGAAGGAACGCTACACGAGCGCCTCCTCTTACGTGACGGCTAATGCTCAAAGCTGCCCGACTCTGCTCGTGCATGGCGCGCGGGACGTGCTGGTCTGGGTGAAGCAGAGTCGGCGTCTGAATGAGAGGCTTCAGGAGCTCGGTGTGAAGCATTACTATCTGGAACTGCCTTGGGGCACACACGCGCTGGATTGGCCTTATGATGGACCCGGCGCGGTGCTGACCCGATACGCGATTGACCAATTTCTAAAGGCCACATTTTGAAATTGTTTTGATAACCAATAGCATCCAGTATTGCGCACTTTCCTCGGCGTGGCATGTTTGCCTCTCAACATGGAGGAGAATCAGCGACATCAACACCCCATCTCATCGTCCCCATGGAACGATGATGAGCACGCCGTGAACTCCGCTCCGCATCTCGCTCCCTCACCCAAAGGCGGCGGCTGGCGTCCGCCTAGATGGTTGCCCGTGAGCCTGCTGATCATGCTCGGGCTGTTGCTCGTGGTTTACGCCTACCTGCATGATGATCCGCCACCGTGGGACAACGATTTGATCACCATCAGTGAAGCGCCGCAGAATAAGGACATCTCCGCTCCGCTGCGCATGAAAACCATGTTGCAAGCCGCCGGTAAGATCAAGCTCAGCCAGCTCAGTAGCAAGCCGCCGTGGGAATGGGACACGCCGATGCTCGCGCAAGCGCTGGAGTCCCACAGCGCCGTCTTGGATAACTTCCGCGACCTCTTGGAAGAGAAGGAAACCGAATGGATGCCGGAGTGCCGCGTCTGGAAAATGGAAGATTTCGGCGCTCATCCTGAATGGACCCAAATCATACTTCTCAAGCAGGCGGAAGTCGCTTATCTGGCCAGGCGTGACCAGGAAGAAGCCGCGTTCATCGCCGCTCTGGACATGGCCGTGCTCGGTCATCTTCTGGAGCGTCTGGATGCTTGGCCCTCGTTCATGCGACGGGCCTTTGATTTGCACGAAAGCAGTGCGCAATCCCTCGCGATGCTGCTCAAAAACACGCGGCTCAGTGAGGAGCGATTGCGCCGACTTCAGAATGAAGAGTTCAAGCCTTGGGGCCCATCAGACGCCAGCCTCGGCAGGTCCATGCGCGGTTACTACGCCTATGAAAAGAAGTTGATCATGGGGCCACAACCGGGCGAGCCACCTCTGCCGCCCGGCTATGTGCCTGCCCGCTCGGGTTGGCTGCTCTTCAAGCCCAATGCGACCCTCCGACTCTTCGCAGACAGCTTCCGTGAACTGAAAGACGAAGCCGCGATCAGCTCCATCTCCCGTGTGGATCAGATCGACTCACGCATCCAACGCCACCGCGCATCAGGCAGTGGAGCGCTGGGCGGTCCGAACAAATCCGGCGATGAATACTTCCGCACCCGCATCAGGCCCTACCTCGATCTGCTGGATGAGCATGGCCTGGCCAAAGCCCGCTATGCCGTGGTCACGGCACTCTTCGGCGTGCGGCGCTACATTGCGAAGGAAGCCCGCATCCCCCAGAAATTGGAAGACCTCGTGCCCACCTACTTGACTGCCGTGCCCGTAGATCCCTTCTCCAATGAGCCGCTCCATTATGATGCGAAGCAAGGCCTCATCTACTCCGTGGGAACCAATCTCATGGACGAAGGCGGCAAACCCACACCCCTCCCGATGGACGATCCCACAGAGGTGACTGTCAGCACCGGCATCGGCACGGCGAAGGCGGCGAAGTGAGCTGAAAAGGCTAAAGGCCTCCTTCTACGTTATTGTGTTCTGATCCGGAAATGCTCGCTGCATTCCGCACGTATGGTTAAGCCCATGCACCTCAGCACTTGTCTTCTGCTTCTCTCCTTAGCCACCATTTTGCCTGCGCAGACTCCGGAAGACTGGAGGACACAACCCGAAGCCCTTCCGTTCTACGGCCCCAAGGCAGTGCAGCCGAAGGACTACAAGTCCGGCCAGTCACCGCAGGACGCGGTGAAGAACATGACCTTACCACCAGGGTTCAAAGCGGAAGTCGTGGTCGCAGAGCCGGAGGTCGTGCAACCCATCGCCATGTGCTTCGATGAGCGCGGTCGTTTGTGGGTCGCGGAAGGGAATGCCTATCCGCAGAAAAGAGTGGGGGATAAAGGCCCGGATCGCATCCTGATCTTCGAGGACACGAAGGGCACGGGGAAGTTCGATAAGCGCACCGTTTTCATCGAAGGTCTGAACCTCGTCAGCGGCTTGGAGGTTGGTTTTGGCGGCGTATGGGTGGGAGCCGCGCCGCAGTTGCTCTTCATCCCGAAGGACGCCGACGACAAGCCTGGCGTGACGCAGGTCCTTCTGGATGGCTGGGGCATGCAGGACACGCATGAGACGCTGAACAGCTTCATCTGGGGCCCAGACGGCTGGCTCTATGGCTGCCACGGCGTGTTCACTTACTCGCTCATTGGCAAGCCCGGCACGCCCGATGCGCAACGCACGCCGATGAACGCAGGCGTCTGGCGCTATCACCCCGTGCGGCATGAATTCGAGGTCTTCGCTCATGGCACCAGCAATCCTTGGGGCCTCGACTACGATGAGCACGGCGAGTTCTTCATCACCGCCTGCGTCATCCCGCATCTCTATCACATCGTTCCCGGCGGGCGCTATCAGCGGCAGGGCGGGCAGCATTACAATCCCTACACTTACGACGACATCAAGACCATCGCCGATCACGCGCATTACGCTGGAAACATCAAGGACAACGCGCATTGGGGAGATCATCACAGCTCCGTGAATCTGCCCGTCGCGAACGATACGAACGAAGCGGGTGGCGGTCACGCGCATTGCGGTCTCTGCATCTATCAAGGCGATAACTTCCCGCCGGAGTATCGCGGTCAGTTGATCTTCGGGAACCTTCACGGCCATCGGTTAGTGCATGACGAGGTGAAGCCAAATGGCAGCAGCTTCATCGGCGAGCACCGTCCCGATTTCATGCGCAGCAACGATCACTGGTTCATCCCCATCCAGCAAAAGCTCGGCCCTGATGGCGCGCTGTATGTGAGCGATTGGAGTGACAAACAAGTGTGCCATCAGGGCAGCAGCGCGGTGGATGCCTGGGACCGCAGCAATGGGAGGATTTATCGGATCAGTTATGAAGGAGATAAAGCCCCTAGGAGCGGCGGTTTCCTACCGCCGTCAGAATCCAACCGCGATAGCGGGAAGAAGGAAGCTCAGGGGAGCGCGGGCGTCCCGCCTGCTGTGGTCGGCGTCCCGCCGGACACCTCAGGACGCGCGGAGTCGGTTGGAGTAACGAAATCAGGAGACGCGAGTGTCTTGCGCGAGACGCCCAAGACGGCAGGCGGGACGCCCGCGCTCCCCAACATCTCGTCAGCAGCGAAGAGACCTCATGCACCGTTTGATCTCAACAAGCTGAGCGACCTTGAGTTGGCAAAGATGGCGGTGGAGGACACGAATGAGTTCTTCGTGCGGCAGGCGAGGCGGGTTTATGCGGAGCGTTATTCGAGTCATTCGATCACTCCTCAAGAAAATTCGCAGCTCAAATTAGATTTTGAAAAGCAAGCCAAGACCTCTTCTTTGCTAAAAGTAACATGGCTCTTTGAGCCAACCAGGACTGATTGTTCATGGAGTGATGCGTTGGAGCAGCGTTCGCAGAATCGAGGATGGCAAAAAGGCATTACAGATCTATCCAAGAACGAGTATGTTCGGAGTTGGGCTTGGCGAAATGCTAAAACTCCTCGGTTTGGGAAAGAGGGATACCTGCCAACCGAGATAGCACTGAAGCATGGGCCGAACGCGAAAGCTTTTCTTGAGGCCGCGAGCACAGAAACATCACCAATAGTCCGACGCTCGATGGCGTCTGCGCTCCAACATTTTGAAGTTGGCGAGGACGCTAAGCTCAGTGTCCCTTATCAGATTGCATTAGCCGAAGGATTGTTGTCTCACGCAGAAGACGCAAATGACCCCAACATCCCGTTCCTCATCTGGTATGGCATTGAACCCGTCGTTGGTGCAGATGGCGTGGCAGGCATGAAGCTCGCAGCGGCATCGAAGATGGACAAGGTCACTGGCTTCATCTATCGACGGCTCTCCAGCGATGAGAAGGGCCGCGTGGCTCTCTTGCGCGCTGCTGCGGACATGCCCGACGCCATGCAACGCGAGAAGATGCTCGCCATGACGCTCGATAGCGCCCGCACCTCCGGCAAACTCACCGCGCCGTCCGATTGGAGCGCCATCGCCGCGAAGCTTAGAAGCTCGTTTGTAGTCCCGCCTTCAGGCGGAATCGGAACCGCGAATGAACGGCCTGAAGGACGGATGACAAACCAGGGCGCGCTCGATTTGATCCTCGAACTCTCCGCGCTCTTCAACGACGCGAACGCTGCCAAATACTTCCGCGAAACCCTGAAGCACCCGAAGGCAGAACCCACTGCGCGCGATCACGCCCTCGCCGTTCTCGTGCAGACACGTGACCTCGCGACAGCGAAAGTTTTGCAGGACCTTATCAAGGATCGCGATACGCCGTCGCTCCTGCGCCGCAAGTGCATCCAGACGCTCGTCGCGCTGCCGGATTCTGAAAGCGCCGGAACGCTCGTGAACGCCTACCAGAATCTCAGCGCCGATGAAAAGACCGATACCGTTTCCACGCTCGCGTCCTCGCTTGACGGCGCGTCCGCGCTTCTGCAAGGCGTGACCGCGAAGAAGATCGAGCCGCAGATGCTCACGCCCTTTCTCGTTCGGCAACTGCAAACGCTGAACAACCAAGACCTGAACACGCTCCTCGCGAAAGCCCTCGGTGGCACCGTAAATCCCGCCAAGCCGGACATCGCGCAGCAGAAGGCGAAGTGGCAGAAGCTCCTCACGTCCGCCGTGCTCAAGGCGGCGGATCCGAACAAAGGCCACGAGCTTTTCAAAGGCACCTGCGCGACGTGTCATCGACTCCTCGGCGAAGGCGCGAATGTCGGCCCCGATTTGACCGGATCGAACCGCGCGAATCTTGACTACCTGCTCGATAACGTGCTCGATCCTAGCGCCGTCATCGGGAAGGGCTATGAGTTGAACATTTTCAGCATGAAGGATGCCCGTGTTCTCAGCGGCATTATGAAAGAAGAAACCCCGACAGGTTACAAGCTGGCCCTGCCGGGCGGTGTGGAGCTCGTTCTCGGTAAAGACGAGGTGGGTAAACGAGATGTCCTGAAGGTGTCCATGATGCCGGAAGGCCAGTTCGATGCGCTCGGTCCTGAGATGGTGGCGAACCTCGTCGCGTATCTGCAAAGCAACGCGAACAAAGCCGATGCCCCCAGCGTGAAGGTCGAAGGTGCTCTCGAAGGAGAAGCCCTGAAGGTCATCAAAATCACGGGTGGAATAACGAAAACTCAAAGCATGAGCGGCTTTAAGAACAGCCGCTGGAGTGGTGGCGCGCAACTCTGGTGGACAGGCGGCAAGGTCGGCGATGCTCTGACGTTGGCTTTGCCTGTAGCCGAGAAAGGCAGCTATTCCCTCAAGGCCGTGCTCACGAAAGCCAAGGATTATGGCATCGTTGAAATCCGTCTGGATGGCAAGCTGCTGAGCGAGGGGAAGATCGACTTCTACAACCCCGAAGTCGTGACCAGCGGCGAGCTCGATTGGGGGCTGCATGATCTCGATGCAGGCGAGCATTTACTGGACGTGAAGATCATCGGGGCCAATCCCAGCGCAGCATCAGCCCACCTGTTCGGCTTGGATTATTTGAAGCTTGAGAAGAAGTAAATTGATGCAACTACTCAGTTTCTTACGCGTTATAAACACACACCATGAATTTTCGCCTTCTTTCCACCTGTCTGGCTGCCATCACGTTGGCGACTACTTTCGTTCAAGGCCAGACGGCCACTACCGCAGCAGCCACGACGACCAATCCGCCGATTGCCGTTTATAGTCTCGGCTTTGATGAGACCGGTGACAGCGTGAACTTCAAGCCTTTCGATGCGGGCTACTACATCGCGCCAGTGCAAGGCGGGACGGGAACGCTAATTTTAACCGTGACCAAGGGTGGCAAAAAGTATTTCACCTACGCTAACTTCGGTGAAATCTTTGTGTCCACCCAAGGTTCGAAGACGGAGAAGATGGTGCTTTCGGCGGTATCCTCCAACGCCGTGGCTTCCACCAGTTTCTACGCGATCGGGACGAGCAATTTCGATCTGCCTGTGGTTGTTAGCACGACACAACCCGAGTCCCGTATGCAGGTGGCCAAGGTCATGCGCGGCTATTGCCTGACTGCTGACTCGGAATCCGACGTGAACTTTCGTGGGGTGACAGGAGCCTCCGTGGGCGTCGCTGGATCTTCCATCATGACAGCCAGACTTGATGAGAACTCCACGCAAGTCGTGATCTCCAAGAATGATACCCTCGCTCAAGCGGTGACTTATGTCACGACGCTCCTCCAGCAGACAGGCTTTGCGAATGGAACGGTTGCGACCACGACGACGACTGGAACGACGACGGGTAATTAATCGGCTCGTTGCCGTTAGTTGAAAGTGTTTCGGCAAGCGTAGAACGACTTTTCAAGTCGTTGGCTTTTGAGGTGGTTTCTTTCCGTCAGACCAACGAGATAGAACCTTGTTCTACCGCCATTCAGACTGCCCTTTTGAAATGGAAGAGTCCTTAGATAACATCTGTGGGCTATGCGCTCTATCCCTTTGGGGCTGCTAACTTTTTTAGGCAGCCTCAAAACAAGGGAGCCTGATGAGGCTCAGTGAGCGCCGTCCGTCACCGAATGCGCAAGGACATTACACGGGAGAGCTGGCCCGAGACGAACGGTGAGCCGTGCGGCTTTTTCGTATAGCTCCACACAAAAAAAGCCTCTGCCTGAATCAGGCAGAGGCTTGAAGGGGATGAACTTCGCAAATCTTATTTCTTCTCCACAGGCGCTGGGTTGGCGGAAGGCTCGGGATCTTTCTTGATACCTGAGGCTGTCGCAGCAGCTTCTTGCTGAGGAACACGGAAAAGCTTACCTGTGTAGGGACACTTCACTTCCATTCCCGGAGGAAGGCCAGTTACGTCAACAAGCTGGTGCTTTGCAGCATAAGGGCTGTTCACAAAACCTGGGCGACCTACGATAGCCTGTCCATAGGGAATCTCTGGTGCGGCAGGTTTAACGGGTTCGGGTGCCAGAACAGGTGCTGGAGGCAACTGTGGCTTCGGGTTATTGCTGGCGACGACAACTGGCGCTGGCTGCGGTTTAACAGGAGTTTGCTTTGGAGCCACGTTGTTGCTGGCTACGACAGGAGCGGCAGGAGTTTGCTTGGGCTTGTTCTTGGAGACCAAGTTCAACTCAGGCGTAGGCTTGTCTGCTAGGATGGCTCCACCTGGGTTGGCGTAATCCTGTGGGATGACGAAAGGACGCTGGGTGTAGGGGCAGATCATAGTCGCTCCCGGAGTGGTGCCTTTGACATCCACTAAGCGAGGCGGGTTCGTGTAAGGAGATCTCACAAAACCAGGCAAGCTGGGAACAGCCTGTGCGACGAGCGCATTGTTCACTTCATTGGAGGAAGGGTTATTCTTGATCGCAGGTCCTTGAGTTGGAGCTGGTGGCACGACCGGAAGTGATGCTGGTCCCGGAGGTCCACTTACGAGAGCGGGAGCCTGAGGCTTTGGCTGGGTTACCTGATGATTCGCAGGCGCAGATGTCGGCTTATCCTCCTTATGAGCTAAGTAAGGGATTAGACCTTCTTCTTGGATGCGCTGCCAAGTCTCTTGGGGCGGCAGGGCGCAGGATGATAGGAACACTGAGGACAAAGCGCCGATAAGCGCTAAGTTGGTTGGAAGCGTGTTTATTCTGGCCATAATTAACGTGGGTTTAAATATGAGAATGATTTTATAGTTAAACCTCAATGTTTGCAAGCGTCATATTTGATAAATTTTATAAAAAACATAACTTTTCCTTATATTAATCGACTATGAAATGGCAAATTATCTGTGTTGGTAAACCTGCATTATCATGGGCGAAAGCGGGGTTTGAGGATTATCAATCGCGGCTCCGTCGCTCTGCAAGCCTTGATTTCACAGTGCTTCGCGAGGGAGGAGCGGAAGCCGAGACCTCACGTAAAATGCTGGCTGCCAGTGAGGATTCCATACGAATAGTGCTTGATGAAAGGGGCAAACAGCTCTCCAGCAAGGCTTTCGCGGCTTGGATTGATAGACATCAACAGGCTGGAACTAAGCGAATAAGCTTCCTCATAGGAGGCGCGAACGGCCATTCTGAAGAGGTTCGCAGCGCAGCGCATGAGGTCTGGTCCTTATCTGCCATGACACTTCAGCATGAATTAGCTCTGGTAGTCTTAATGGAACAACTCTACCGCGCCTACTCCATTTTGAACGGGGCACCTTACCATCGAGAATGATTTTTTGAAATTGCCAGATAGTGAAATATGGGAAAATCAGATTATCACTTTTAATTATTTGAGAACGACTTTTGCTAAAAATAATCTAGGGTTTGCGACGATTCGCCTTGTTGAGACGCAGGTTGAAATTATAATCCCCGCTGAACCATAAAGAGGGCTTAAGGTAATGGCAAATATATCGGTATCCGTTCTTCGGTCGTTAGTTGATACAAAATCTGAAGCTGCGGACGTGCAGCCCAGGGCTACTTCCGTAGGGGAAACGAAGCCTGTCATGGAGAAACTATTGGATACTTCGGTTCCTAGAACGATGTCCGTGCCTGAACTCGCGTTAAAAGCTTCTCCCGGTCATGCAGGCCATCTGAAAATCTTGGTTGAAAATGCGCCGATCGCGATGGCGATGTTTGATGGGCAAATGAGATACCTTCTCGCGAATCGTCGCTGGCTGGATGACTTCAAGTTGCAGAATATTGAGATCATCGGTCGCAGTCAGTATGAAATTTTCCCCTCGCTTCACCCCGGTTGGAGGCATGTCTATGAACGCGCTTTGCAGGGGCAAGTCGTTCGTAGTGACCGTGATGCGGTGACTCGTGATGGGCAACGCATTGTTTACCGCTGGGAAGTCCGGCCTTGGCGTCTGGCGGATACTTCCGTGGGCGGGGTGATGATTACCTGTGAGCGTCTGAATGGAACGACGGCAGCCTTGCTGACCGAGGCTGAAAAATCCGCAACGCCTGCAGCCAATAAATCAGACGCGGTTTGGGATTCGGCGTTTCCTATATTGGCCGTGGATAGAGAAGGACGGGTCTTGCGGCACAGCCTTGGCGCTCATGAATTCTTCAAAAACGCATCTGGTGTCGAGCCTTATTTTTGGAACGCTTACGGTGAACAGGCCAAGGATTCTCCTCTGGCGCAACTGACCCTCAGCTCGCTGGCGACGGCGTTTGATAATGCTTCAGCCCAGTCCCTGCTCACCATCCCCCATGAGGTGGCTCTGAAACAAGGCAAGGCTCCGGCGCATTGGCAGCTTTCCGTCATCAAAAGTGAGGAATGGTCGCCAACGGGTCAGGTCATTATGGCCATCGGTGTGTTTACTATTCCCACGCCTTTCACGGTTGCGCCGCCCTTTGCTTCGGCACCGGAATTGACGATGAGCCGCGCTATGCCCATGCCCACGGAACCTGCGGAAGAGGAGGTGCAAAAACTGGCGGAAGAACTAGCGGCTCTCAGGCTCACGGCGAGCGAGGCTACCGAGAATGCGGCCATCGCCCAGCAACGCGAATCACGTCTGCGCTGCGTGCTGGATGTCCTGCCGAGTGGCTTGCTCGTGTTAGATGAGCGTGGTCGTCCACTTTATCATAACGCATCCGTGGTTACGATGCTGGGTCGGCCTTTGAAGGAAGGACAAACGGTAGAGGAATGGCTGGCGCTCTGCTGTCGTGATGAGCAGCACACGGCGGAAGTCATCCGTCTGTGGCGCGAGGGCGTTTGGCGGAAGCAGTCAGGCCGAACCATGACGCTGGCCTCGGCGGATGGACTTTTGAAAGACATCGAGATGATTCCCGCGCCGCTCGTTGCGGGTGGATTCGTGGTCACTTTACGGGATGTAACGGAGTATCGGCGGGCTGAGGAAATGCTCAGATCGACGGAGGCCAAATTCCGCACGCTGGTTCACGAATCCCCGATGCCCGTTTTGTTGGTAGATCGTGCTGGTTCAGTCTTCGATGCCAATCCCGAGGCCGAGTCCCTACTTGGATTCACCCGTGCGGAACTGCGGCGAATGCCGATGGAGCGTTGGCTCAGGGACGAGGCGCTGGCAGCCCGCACAGAGGCATTGCGGGAGATGAATCGTTGTGGGGATCGCACCGCAGACATCTCCGTCAACTTAGTAAACAGGGATGATAAGAAAATTCCTGTAACTATGCGCATCGCGACTGTGCCGGATGCCCTAGGAACGGCTCAGTTTACAGTTCACTATCTACAGGTCATTCCCGTAGCACCGCAAGCAGCACCCGTAACGAGAGCGCAAAAGCCCTCAGGGATTTCAGCCGCGCCCGTGGGACAAACCATCCCCGCGCTGCTTCTGAGCACAGATTCCCAAGGCCGCGTGCAAAGCTGGAGTGATGAAGCTGTGGCCTTGTTCGGCTTTGGTGAGGAAGAGACTTTAGGCCGTGGGCTGCATCAGTTCTTCCGCCCTTCAGACGCGACGGGCTTTTATAATTCCCTGAATTCAGGTTTGGAGGCCGGAGAACCCGTGGAGTGGGCGTTCTATCACAAGACCGAAGGCCGTAAACAGCAGGCCTTCATCCTCCAAGCGAACGCCGAGGGGAATCAAGGCGTTGATCTCTTCATGGAGATAGTGCAGCCAGAAATGGAAGCCTTTCTAGTAGAGGAGCCTGAATCTATGGAGGGTGAAGTTGCGGAAGCACCTGTTCTCGCAGCAACCGAAGTGGTGAAGCCAACGCCGCTGGACCTGAAGCGTGAGCGCCTCCTCCTCGGTGAAACGCATCATCGCGTGAAGAATCATCTTCAGATCATCACCAGCATGTTGAACCTGCAAATCAGCACGCTGAACAATGAAGAAGCGCGGGATGCCTTACGATCAAGTCAGAACCGCGTGCGCTCCATCGCCGCGCTCCATCATCATCTCTACCAGCTTGCTTTGGGAGAAGCGGCGGACTTTGCACAGTTCGCTGGCGGACTCATTCAGCACCTTCGTGACTGCTATGGGGTGAGTGACGAATTGGTGAAAATGGATCTGCAACTCGCTGACGCTCAAGTGCCTGAGGAGTGGCTGATGCCGCTGGCCCTGTCACTGAATGAGATGGTTTCCAATGCCTTCAAACATGCTTTCCCTGATAACCGAAGCGGCACCATCCGGGTGGAGTTGACTTGGGGTGAAGAACGCGGCGTGCTAACCGTGAAGGACGATGGAGTAGGCCTGCCACAAGGGTTTGATGACCGTAACGAGACGGGATTAGGCATGAAAATCATCCGAGTTTTTGCTGGGCAGTTGGGCGGTGAGGTGCTCGTAAAGAGTTCCCCAGGAGAGG
>JANYJH010000388.1 GCA_025361865.1 Phragmitibacter sp. | reverse complement strand
TTTTGAAGCACCGCTACCGGAGTGGTTCGTTTAACTGATCTCAACTCTACGCGAGGTGCTTTTCTCAGCAGGCTGCTTCTTTCGGCGCGGCCCTTCTTCCTGAAGGATGCGGTCTTCCAGAAGAGGCTTCGTATTGGCCTCGGGCTCGGGTTCCTTGTCCATATAAGCGCGGCGCTTGCGATAGTCGCCGAGGCGCTCGGTGAGTTCCTTCTCCAGCTTGGCGCGCTCGTCAGGCGACATCTCGCGTTCCTTGTCCTTAGCGAAGTCGTTGAGGGCTTTGACTTCGATTTGCACCGCTTCACCGAAGTTCCCTGATCTGGCCAGCGCTGCGGCAAGGGTGTCCGCTACTTCATAACGCGCGCCTTTGACTTTCTCGACCGCAGAGCGGGCAAACTGAACGGCAGTCTCGCCATCGTGGAAATTTTCATCGGGGCAGGTAGAGAGGAACCAAGCGAGATCGTTGTGTGCCCAAGGGTCTTCAGAGCGGGCGGCCCGGCGATACCAAGCTTCCGCATAGCGATAATCCAGAGGCACTCCCTGACCCGTGCAATAGAGGTAAGCCAGATGAGTCATGGCGATCACGAGGCCCTGCTGGGCTGCTTTGAGATACCAGACAGAGGCTTCGCGCACGTTCTTTTCCACCCCGCCTTTACCGTGCTCCAACTTCCAAGCGTATTGAGCCTGCGCAGGCGGCAGGTCTTGATTCGCCGCACGGAGTAACCACTTCAAACCTTCCTTCTCGTTCTTCTCCACGCCCTTACCCTGATCGTAGCATTCGGCCAGATTTTGTTGGGCCAGCGGCAGTCCGTATTTGGCGGCTTTCTCAAACCAGTCGAAAGCCTTCTTCGCATCTTTAGGCAAACCGACGCCTTCTTCGCTAAGGGTGCCGAGCGCGTTCATGGACGGCAGATTCTGCTGGGCTGCAGCTTTAAGCAACCAATCCACAGCCTGCTTCTCGTCCTTCGGCAAGCCTTCACCGCCGAGGTAACGGATACCCATCTCGAACTGGGCATCGGGATTGCCGCGTTCCGCCAGTTGCTTCAGCGCATCCGCGTCGAACTTTTGCCCGCCCTCCTGTTCCTGGGCCATGAGGGGGTGAACCAATAGCGCGAAGGTCGCTCCTAACACCATGAGGCAAGTTCTTTTCATAAGCGGAAATCTATCTTGGAATGATACGTGCGACAACGATAGACATCTTCACTGCATCATCTGTTCCAACAATGCTCCACTATTTTGCCGGACTCAACACTGCCCGTCGCGTTCTTTGGTGCTACCTCATCTGGTGGCTGCACACCGTGGCCTGTCATTTTGATCCCAGCCCACGGCTTTGGATGACCTCCCTCGGGCTGAGCGGCATCATTGGTTATGCGCTGCTCTTAAGCACGAAGAACTCCAGCACAGGCACCACCAAACTGGATCGCTGGCAGGTGTTCCGCCTGTTCCTGATGCCGTTTTGCGTATCGAGCTTTGCTTCGCTCGTGAAGACCGCAGGCTTCCTCCTCATCTTCCCGCCCTCGCTTCTGGAGAACGTGAGCGCGTTCGGTTGGATCGCGGCCTTTTGGGTGATGACGATCATTCTTCAGCGAGTTAGTGCCGAGTAGAGGCTTACGCCAATAACGTGGGCTCCGCTTCAAGCCGCGCAAGCCAACTCTGCTTCCACCAACGGCTCGCCATAAGGCAGGTCATCGGGCAGGGGAACGAACTCCGTGATCCAATCCCAAAGCTGGGTGTAGTCCTTATTCACGTCTCCAGAGAGGCAGTCAGTGATCATGCCGCCAGCATCCGGGTATTTCATGATCACGTCTTTGAAGGAGAACTTGGGATTGTAGAAGGCGTAGATGAGCTTCCGCATGTTCTCGATGCCTGCGCGAATGGCGGCCCCGTAGTCAGCAAATCGCGCGGGTGAGAGGTCATTGGCCATGAGCCCTTCGTGAATGGCATCCGCACCCAGCACCCCGCATTTCAGCGCCAGCAGGACGCCGCTGCTAAAGACGGGATCAAGGAAGGCCAGAGCGTCTCCGAGCAAGAGCAGGCCGGGTGCGGCGCAATACTTCGAATGACGTGAATACTCTGTGGTGATCCAATATTGACCCGTGGATTCGCCTTCCGCGAGGTGGCTCTTGATCCATTGATTTTCCTCAATCTCGCGATCAAAAATAGTCTTCAAATCCTTCACGCCATCTCGTGTGAGATATTTACCTTCCGCCACGACGCCGACGCTGATCATGTCATCATGCTGCGGGATGTGCCAGAACCAGCCTTTATCAGGGACGAAGGCCACAGTGGTCGCGCCTTCATCAAGGTCCGCCTCGCGCTTCGAGCCTTTGTAATAGGTCCAGACGGCGATCTTATTCAAATAGGGATCGCCCATGCGCCAGCCGCGTCGGTTGCTGGTCATGGCTTCCTTGCCCGTGCAGTCGAGCGTGATGCGGGCGCGCACTTCATAAGTGTGTCCGTTCTTATCTGTGGCTTCGACGCCGATCACGGTCTCGCCGTCCATGAGCAGTTTGTTGACGGTGGTTTCCTCACGCACTTCAGCCCCTTTTTCGCGGGCGTTGTCGAGCATCATCTGATCAAATTCCGAGCGCACGACCTGCCACGTCTGGGCCACGGTGTCCTTGTCATAGCGGTTGAAGAAATAGAAGGGCTGGGAGCGCTTCCCATCAGGCTGCACAAAGCTCACGCTGTATTTTTTGATGAAGTGCGATGCCCGCATTTTCGGGATCATCCCAAGGCGTTCCAGAGGCTGAAAGGTGAAGGGAATGAGCGATTCCCCAATGTGATAGCGTGGGAACTTCTCACGCTCCAAGACGAGCACGCGATGACCATATTCTGCGAGGAGTGCCGCAGCACTGGAACCCGCAGGGCCAGCGCCGATGATGAGAACGTCGTAGTTTTTCTGAGAGTTCATGGCTAGTGGATGGTATTGAGATTGGCAGGAAGGAGGTTATCGCCGGAAGGTTCGTCCAAAGGACGATACGTTCCAGTGCCGACAAGACGTTCAAAAATGGGTGAAGCCATCAGCGTGGTGACGACGGCCATGATGACGAGGGTCGCAAATAGTCCTTCTGAGATGACGCCGCGCTGGAGGCCGATGTTGATGATGATCAGCTCCATGAGACCGCGCGCATTCATAAGTGTGCCAATACCGAGCGCTTCACGATTGCCAATCCCTGTGGCCCGAGCAGCGGCCCAACAAGCGACACCCTTACCCAAGACCGCCGCCACCAGAACCGCGCCGCACATGAGCCAGAGGAAGCCTGAATTCAATAGGGCGATGCGCGTGTTCAAGCCGGAATAGGTGAAGAATAGCGGCAGCAGCAAGGCCACGGTCAGCGGCTGAATTCGAGCGATGAGATCACGCGAAACTATCCCGCGAGGCATGGCCGCACCCATGATAAACGCGCCAAAGACCGCGTGCAGCCCAATCAAATCCGTGAACCACGCGCCGAGCGCCATGAGCGCGAGCCCGACCACCAAGCCTGCTTCCGTAAGCGTGCCTTCATTGACGATCCAACCCTGAATGCGAGCGAGCAATGGACGAATCACGAACAGCGTCACCGCGACGAAGCAGGCTCCGCCGCCGATGTTGATCAAGGCGTGGCTCCAGTTGTTATCAAAGCTAGCCAGCACGACGGCCAGCAGGCACCACGCGGTCGCATCATCCAGAGCACCTGCGCCTAGCGCCACTGTGCCCATCGTGGTGCCAGAGAGCTTTTTGAAATGAATGATCCGCGCCAGCATCGGGAAAGCAGTGATGCACATGGACGCGCCGAGGAAGAGCATGGCTTCCGTCAGTGAGGTTTTCTTCGGGAAGAGATCCGTGTAGTTGAAGAAGACCCAGGCCAGGCCAGCGCCCAAAACAAAAGGCGCGATCATGCCCGCAGCGGAGACGGCGATGGAGCTCTTCAACTTGCGCTGCACGATGTCCACGCGGAACTCCATGCCGACCACGAACATGTAAAGCGCAAGGCCAAGCTGCGAAGCCGGAAACAGGTAGCTTTGCGTATCGCGCGTCAGTTGGGACTTATCCCACGGAAAAATCCAGTGTTGCCATTCAGGAAGCAGGAGACCAAACAACGAGGGGCCGAGCAATACACCTGCGATCATTTCAGCAACGACCTGAGGCTGACCCAACTTCGCGGCCACGGCTCCGACCATGCGGCAGAACAGCAGGATGAAGGCGAGTTGCAGGAAGAATTGAACGGCTAAGCTGAGATTGTTCATAAGGTGCGAGCTGAGTTACAACTCTATCAATTCCATTCTTTAAGCATAACGGAAATCGTAAATGGCGATAGCACTTATGCTGAACAGGCATGAACAGCGACCGCGTGATTTGCGGTTTATCATTGCTCGTTGCGGCTTATGATGAGGTGTGTCCTCTATCAAACCTGAACTCCTTTCTCCCGCTGGTAACTGGGAGTGCGCCCGTGCCGCTGTCGCGAACGGCGCTGATGCCATCTACTTCGGCCTGCCCCGTTTCAATGCCCGCCTGCGTGCGGATAACTTCACGGAAGAAGACCTGCCGAAGCTCATGGAGTTCCTTCATCTGCACGGCGTGCGCGGCTACTGTGCTTTCAATACGCTGATCTTCACGAGCGAGATCGCCGATGCGGAGAAGCAGCTTCATTTGTTAGAGGATGCTGGCGTGGATGCGGTCATCATTCAGGACATCGGACTGGCGCGCATGGTGAAGGCTTTGACCCCTAAGCTCCATCTTCATGCGAGCACGCAGATGACCATCACCTCACCGGAAGGTCTGCGCTTCGCGAGGAAGCTGGGCCTTGATCTCGCGGTGCTATCCCGAGAGCTAAGCCTGCGTGATTTGGAGAGCTTCCAGAAGGAGAACAATGAACTACCGCTGGAGGTCTTCGTTCATGGCGCGCTGTGCGTGGCCTACTCTGGTCAATGCCTCACGAGTGAATCGCTGGGCCGACGCAGCGCGAATCGCGGTGAATGCGCGCAGGCTTGTCGGATGCCTTATGAACTCATCGTGGATGGCGAAGTGCGTGACCTCGGTGACAAACGCTACCTGCTCTCACCTCAAGATCTGGCAGCGGTGGAAGAGATTCCCCGCCTCATCGAAGTGGGCGTGAAGAGCTTCAAGATCGAAGGCCGGCTCAAGTCCCCAGAATACGTGGCCGCAGTTACTGGAGTCTATCGCAAAGCGATTGATCAGGCGTTGGCTAATCCGAAATCCGCCATGCCAAATCCACAATCGGGCGATCGCTACGCCTTGGAGATGACCTTTAGTCGCGGCCTCTACTCCGGTTGGATGCACGGTGTGAATCATCAGGAACTCGTCGGCGCACGGTCGGGGAAGAAGCGCGGAGCCTATCTGGGCGATGTGAGTCAGGTCTATCATGATGCCGCAGAGCTGGCGTTTTTTGAGGTCCCGGTGAAGCCCGGTGATGGCGTGGTTTTTGAGAATCCATCCAACACCGACAAGGAGAGCGGCGGCTACGTTTATGCCGTGAATGGACGCGTCATTGAGTTCCAACGCGGGAAGATCGACTTCGCCACCATCGAGATCGGCACGCGTGTTTACAAGACCAGCGACATGGCCTTGGAGCGCACCTTGCAGAGCACTTACAAAGGGGACATCCCGATCCGCAAGCATCGCTCGCTGCACCTCCGCGTGACGGGTTCAGCCCAGGCACCGCTGAAGATCGAAGCCCTGAGCACGGATGGCAAAACGCTGGCCGCAGTGGAATCCATGATGCCTCTGAGCGTGGCCCAAAACAAGCCCCTCACACGGGAGTCCCTTCAGCAACAACTCGGTAGGCTCGGCGGCACCCCGTTTGAACTGAAGTGGCTGGATGTGGAACTGGAAGGCGCGCTCATCGTGCCCGTGAGTGAGCTGAATCGTATGCGGCGTGCTTTGGTCGAGTTGGTTGAGGCTGCCAGTGGGGCAGTGAATGTCGAGGCCGTTATTGAAGCGCCAAAACCTCTCGCCTTGAGAGACCTTTTGGGGAGTGAAGCCTTGTCGGATCGTGCGGTTTCGAGCAGTGCTGAGGCGCTTCATGTTCTCTGTCGCAGCATGGCCCAGATCGAAGCGGCGCTAGAGGCGAACGTCCAGCGCATCTACGCGGATTTCGAGGACGTTCGTTTGTTTAAAGATGCCGTCAAAGCGGTGCGTGCTCATGCCAGTGACACGGAAATCTTCCTCGCCACGCCGCGCATTCAGAAGCCGCGTGAGGACGGCTTTTTCAAACTCATCGCCCGCGCAGAGCCGGACGGCGTGCTCATTCGTAACCTGGGTGCCATCGAGTTTTTCGCGGCATCCAAGATGCGCATGACCGGGGATTTTTCGTTGAACGTCGCGAACCCGCTCACGGCTGAGTTCCTTATTCAATCAGGGCTTGAGCAGCTCACGATCTCCTACGATCTCAACATCGAGCAAGTGCTCGCGTTACTCAAAACCGCGCCCCCGCAATGGTTCGAGATCACGCTTCATCAGCACATGCCGATGTTTCACATGGAGCACTGCGTCTTTGCCGCGTTCATGTCTAAAGGCACGACCTTCCTCGATTGTGGACGGCCTTGTGAGAAGCACACCGTGAAGCTGCGTGACCGTGTCGGCATGGAGCATCCACTGAAGGCCGATGTGGGCTGCCGGAACACGCTCTTCAATGCCACGCCGCAGACCGGCGCGAGGTTCTTTGAAGGGCTTCAGCAAGCAGGCTTGCGTCATTATCGCGTGGAGCTTCTTGAAGAAGATCGCGATGAATCCCTGCATGTGATCAGCGCCTATCAGAAGCTCTTACGCGGGATGCGCACGGGCGAAACGCTCTGGCGTGATCTACGCGCTCATTCTCAGCTCGGAGTGACTTCTGGAACGCTGGTGGGGGAATGACGAAGTGCGGTTTATAAGCTGCTTCATTGCAGCCTAAAGGCCGCGCTCCAATAAAAAAAGCCGCTCCCTTGAGAGAGCGGCTTCGTGATTGGTCATCAAGATCAGGCCAATGGAATGCTGACCCAGAAAGTGGTCACATTGTCCTGGGAATTCACGCCAAGACGGATGTTCATCAGATGCGCGAGCATGGCAGAGATCGTAAGGCCGAGGCCGAGGTGGTGGCTGTTCTTCGTGCCTTGGAACGGACGGAAGATTTCGTGCAGTTTCTGCTGCTCGATTTGTGATCCGGTGTTGCTGATGAGGATGTCCACACGACGCTCAGCGGCAGGGCTGACGACGCCGGGGCCTGTGACTTGCATCAGGGCGCGACCGCCGTTCTTTTGCGCAGCTTCGGCAGCATTGCGGAGAAGCTCGACGAGCAGGTCTTTCAGCTTCGTGGGGTCAACGGAGACAGGGGGAAGTGAGGCGGCGATGTCCATTTCAAAAGGCACGCCAGACTTCGTGAAAGGCTCACGAAGTGCGGTGTCCACCACTGAGAAATACTCCTGCACGTTAAGTGATTGGAGGGAGACTTTGGCACAGCCACCCGCCGCGCGGATGCGTTCGCTCAAGCCGGAGATGTTGATGCTCGCTTCCTTGATGTGCTGCATGTTTTCTTGCACACCGGAGTCGAGATCGTCATTCATCAGAATGAGGCTGCTAAAGCCCTGAATGATGGCGAGTAAGTTGTTCAGCTTGTGCGTGAGTCCGCGCAAGAGATCCTGTGGGTAACCATCGGAGGTCTGTGAGCCGAGGTTGAGTTGCGTTGGATAGACGAACTGCATGGAACCTGAAGATGCGTGAGTGGCAGTCATAATTACTGCTATATATTCATTAACAGATCTTAATTGTAAAGGCTAATTTCGTATTTCTAGAAAAGCTATGCCTCTCAAGAAGAATTAAAGCTCTCAAATTATCAATTCACCATAGCCACTCTAATGAATGTTTTCATGGGAATGGATTTAAGCGTGAGGATGATCGCTATCCAGGTCAGGTGAGCCGTCTGTTAAATTGTCAGCTACATCCAATTGGCGAACGCGCTTCCGATCCCGCGCGGCTTCCACAGCGTGACGCAGTTTTTCACGCACATCCACTGCCGCAGAGATGGCGCGGATATTGACGATAGGAGCCTGTGCGTCCGTGGTAATCAGAGTGATATTTCCGAGTGTGAGCAAGCGCAGAAGGAAGGGCTGATCCAGCGTGTAATCCTTCACGCGGTAGAGTTCCAGATTGTCTTCACGACGATTAAAGAAGCCTGTGGTGATCATCAGGCGCTCGCTCGTGAGGTGGTAGGAGGTGGACTTGGTGACCATCCAACGGGCAATCCATAAGACGACTGGCACCACCAGTCCAATGGCGGACAGGCCCGCCGTGAAGGGCGTTCCCACGATGCAACCAACGGCTAGGAGCACGCAGAAGAGGTAGAACCAGAAATGCACCCATTGCGAGGTGTTGCCTTTCCAGAGGGTGACTTCTGAACTGAGTGGGGTGTCGGGAGTGGTGTCCATATTGGTTGAAAAGGTGAGCGATCAGTCTGCCTTGGACATAAGCGCAGCCTGCCCTCAAAGCCAAGTCACAACTCAATCAGAGCGCGGCTAAATTAATTATGCTCAAAATTCCTCGTCCAGAGAAACTATCCCTGAAGGCTGCGTATGAACTTACCGACCATGAAACCTATTGTTCAAATCTCCCTCGATCTCACGAATATTGACGAAGCTCTCGAAACCGCAGCGATGGCCATTCGTGCTGGCGTGGACTGGCTGGAAGCTGGCACGCCGCTGATCCTCGCGGAAGGTCTGCATGGCGTCCGCGCCCTGCGCAAAGCGTTCCCGAATGTGCCCATCGTCGCGGACTTGAAGACGATGGATGGCGGCTATCTGGAAGCAGAGATGATGGCCAAAGCGGGTGCCACGCATGTCGTCGTCATGGCCCGGGCGCACGAGGAAACCATCAAAGTCGTGGTCCAAGCCGGACGCGATCATGGAGTCAAAGTGATGGGGGATAATCTCGGCTGCCCCGATATGGTGGCGGGCGCGAAGTGGCTCGAAGACCTCGGCTGCGACTACGTTATTCATCACATCGGCTACGATGAACGTCGCGGCATCGCCGCTGCTGGCAAACGGATGCCCAGCCCACTGGATCAGCTTCGTGAAGTCGTGAACGCTGTCAGAGTTCCCGTGCAAGCCGTCGGTGGACTAAGCCTTGAACAAGCCATCCAATGCCCGCAATACGGAGCTCCGCTCGTGGTGCTTGGTGCGCCATTAACCATTGATGCCGACTCCTTCAAAACCGCAGGCGGCGATCTCGAAAGCTCGCTCAGGCTCATTTGTGAAGCCGTTCACTCTCAAGAAGTAAAATAATCATCCTGTTAATCATTCCTTAAACTCGTCCATCCTGTCTCCATGAAATCCGCCGCCGTCGTTAATTACGCCCCCGAAAAAGGCTCCGTCGAAATCCGTGAAATCGAGAAGCCAACGATCGGCTCCGAGGATGTCCTCCTTGAAGTCGCCAACGTCGGCGTCTGCGGCTCCGACCTCCATCAGTGGACCGCTGATCATAGCTGGCCGGTGAATTATCCCGTGGTGCTCGGCCATGAATTCGGCGGGCACATTGTCGAAGTCTGCAAGGAAGTGAAAGGCTGGAAGGAAGGTGACCGCGTGGTTTCTGAGACGGCGGCCATCATAGATCAAAACAATCCCATGTCCCGTCGCGGGCTCTACAACCTCGATCCGACGCGCAAGGGCTTCGGCTATGGCGTGAACGGCGCGATGACAAAATACGTTCGCGTTCCCAGTCGCATTCTGCATCATGTCCCGAATCAGCTTCCCTTCGAGCAGGCCTGCCTCACGGAGCCTTGCTGCGTGGCGTATAGCGCGGTGGTGAAGAATGCCCGTATCGAGCCCGGTGATCGCGTTGTGGTGCTCGGGCCCGGCACCATCGGCATCCTCTGCGCAGCCATGGCGCGGCTTTGCGGCGCGCAGGTCGCCATCGTCGGCCTGCCGCAGGATGCGCATCGTCTGGAGATCGCAAAGCAATACGGTTGCGAAGTCATCATCGGCGATGCCAAACCGTGGGCGCTGGAATGCGACGGCCTCGGCTGCGATGGCGTCATCGATGCCGCAGGCGCGAGCATCACGCTGAAGATCGCGCTCGATATCGTTCGCCCCGCCGGATGGATCAGCAAAGTCGGCTGGGGCCCGCAGCCGCTTGGGTTCAATCTTGACCAACTCGTGCAGAAGAACATCACCCTGCAAGGCAGCTTCAGTCACAACTGGCCCATTTGGGAGCGCGTCATCGCCCTGCTATCGAGTGGACAGTTTGACGTGAAGCCCATCATCGGCGGCGTCTGGCCCGTCACGGAATGGCACGAAGCCTTCGAGAAGATGCACAAAGGCGAAGTCGTGAAGAGCGTGCTGCGGCCGGTGTGACCTAACTTGAACCTACTTATCATGAAGACATCCATCTACCTTGGTTCCGCGTTGCTCGGGCTATCACTGGCACTTTCGCTCGCGAATGCTGCCGACTCCAAAGACAAGCGCAAAGGGCCGCCGCCATTGCTTCCCCCGCGCAGTGCGCCTGCAGCGACCAAGGAAAAGGAACCGGAATCAGGCGCATCCAAGCTCCTGCTCTCCGTGGATTTTGAGTCCACTCCGGTGGGCGAGATCCCTGAAGGTTTCACCAAGACTGGCGCTGTCTCCGTGACGGATGAAACAGCGCACAGCGGTAAGAAATCGCTCAAGATGGAGCCTGCGGAAAAGGGCGCGCGCAAGATCACTAAACAAGGCCCAGAGATCGCGGCCTTGGGCGGCCAGCACTGGGGCAGGCTTTATCTCAAGGTGAAGCTTCCCATACCCGTGCCAACGATCCCCGAGGGCAAGAAATTCGCCGTCATCCACTCCACCATGGTGGAAGGCACCGCGTCGAGTCCGCTCTTCAGCGACCCGATCCTCGTGCGCCTTTTCGGCACCTGCACCGGGCCGAAAGGCACTTCCCAGTATCTCTATAATGTGCAGCCGAAGAAGGAGCGCCCTGAGTTCGGAAAGGGCAGCAAATACGACTACAACTTCAGCGACGAATGGACGCTGGTGGAATGGTTCGTCGATCACGCCACGCAGACTTATCGCCTCTACATCAACGGCGCAGAGATCGCCGATGCCTCATTCAGCAAGGGCGCGGGCGAGTTCGCTGGTGCTGAGATTCCTGCCGTGTTCGAGAGCCTCTCCTTTGGCTGGAACAACTACCAAGCCGCTGGTGCTGGCTTCACCGCATGGATTGACGACATCGCACTCAGCAAAGAACGCATCGGCGCTCAAGGCATCGCAACTAATACGACAGCTCAACGCTAATATCCATTCATCCTCATACGCCTCATGAAATCTATCCGCACTCTCATCCTCGCCTCTCTCATCACGAATGTCGCTTTTGCTGGCGACTTCACTCGCGTCATCTTCTCAGATGACTTTACCGCCGATGGTTTTGGTAAGGCATGGGGCCATTACAAAAGCTCCAGCGTCGTGAAAGACGGCGTGCTCAAAGGCATCACGGCACCAGAGTCGGATCATCCGGCGGTGGATGTGATCCGCATTGCGCCTGAGTTGGATCTGGAAGTGTCCGTGAAGTTCCAGTTTGCGAGTGATCAAGCGAAGGGCTTCAACGTCTGGCTTGATGACAAGGACTACAAGGGCTCGCACGCAGGGCACATTTGCAGTATTTCCGTGAGTCCCACATCCGTGACCGTGGCCGATGCCAAGACCGGCACCTTCAGCAATGACATCTACGAGCGCAAGAAAGCCACGCCGCCCACACTGACCGCCGAAGACAAAGCCAATCTGGCGAAATGGACCAAGACAATGCTGACCACTGTGTCGCTCAAGGACTGGCACACGCTTGTTGTCCGCACCACGAATGATGTGGTCGAAACGAGCATTGACGGCAAAGTCGTCGGCAGCTTTACATCGCCCGGAGTCGCGCATGATCACAAGACGGTCGTGAGCCTGACGACAAATCGGATTGATGTGAACTATGATGACTTCAGCATCAAGGGTGTCGCAAAGCCATGAGCCCTTCGTCAGCTACTCGTCGCGGATTCGTCATCGCATCTGTGGCTGCGGTTGGTGGCGCGGTTCCGCTGACGAGTCACGCTCAGGCTAAAGGCGCGGCGTCTCGTAAGATCATCGAGACGGACGTGCTCGTTTGCGGTGGAGGCTGCGCTGGCACGGCGGCAGCCTTAGCCGCAGCGCGTGGTGGAGCCAAAGTGCTACTGGTAGAAAAGGCTCCATTCGCAGGAGGCATCGTGACCAGTGTGGGCTTGCCCTACTTCGATGGCATCGCTCATATCACGACCCATCGCATTGTCGTGCGCGGCATTGCTTTGGAGCTGCTTTCCAAGTCTGGCGTGTGCTCGCAAGAAGCCAAAACAGTGTCCAAGCACAACCCGACGATCACGAACACGTTTGAGTTTAAGCTCCTACTGGATCGTTTGTTTCAAGAGCACCGAGACAACCTCACCGTGCTGTTCAATTCCTTTGTCTGCGATGTGCAGAGCAGCGGCGGACGCATCCATTCGGTGATGGTGGCTAATAAGGACGGGCTCGTGATGGTGAAGCCAAAAACGGTGATCGACTGCACGGGTGACGCCGATGTGGCCGCATGGGCGGGCGCGCCGTTTGAGCAAAACGCGGAGGTCCAGCCGCTGACTTTGCACTTCCGAATCGGCCATGTGCAGAAGGCTCCTGACACTAGCAAGAACTGCCGCATCGCATTGGAGAAGGCCCAGCAGCGCGGTGAGCTACCACTTTATTATGGACCGGGCGTGATGTTCCTTTATGCCGAGGACGAGGTCTATATCCACGGCGTGCGCGTCCCTGCTGACCCTACCAATGCCGCTGATCTCAGTCGTGCAGAGATGCAAGGCCGCGCGGATGCCCACGCGATGTTTAGGGCATGGAAGCGTGATGTGCCCGGCTTTGAGCAGTCGTATTTCATTGAGGCTTATCCGTGGATTGGCGTGCGTGAATCCCGCCGCATCATCGGCCAGCATGTGCTCAGTGAAGACGATCTGATGAAGAGCCGTCCCTTTGATGATGCCATCGCCACGGGTTGCTGGTATCTCGATCTCCATCCAAACAAAACCGTGAGCGGAAGCGCGAACGACTTCGATCCAAAGAAAGTGCAGCCCGAGCCCTATGACATTCCCTATCGCTCGCTGGTGCCGCAGAAGATCGGGAATCTGCTCGTTGCAGGCCGCTGTCACTCGGCCACGCGCGGCGCTCATGCTTCCACGCGCGTCACCGTCACTGCGATGGCGATGGGCGAGGCTGCGGGCACGGCGGCGGCGATGGCGCTGAAATCAAAAACAGAGGTCGCGGCGCTTGATGGCGTGAAGGTGCGTGAGATACTGACTGCGAGCGGAGGCGGGCCTTTTACAATCAACTAATCCTTCGACACGATCATTGATGAGCGGGATTTTTTCGTCCCTAAGATGGAACATCTGTTTGCGATGAAGCTTCATTCAGTGAAAAGCAATCCCAAGCGTTTTGGCAAGGACATGCGTGATCTGCAGGAATTAGTTCGCGCGCATCCCGAGATTGCCACCCGCGAAAAAGTGACGCAGCTTTGTCGGGACTTTGGTCCCGCTGACCGCCAAGATGAAATCCTCAACTACATACTCGCCTACGCCAATGACTGATCCGACGTTCGAGTTGGAATTTCCTGATTGCCCAGACCTTCCTCCGCCGTGGCTACCCAACGACAAGTATCTCGAATGGCTGCGCGAGACATGGGCATGGATGAAGCCTACGCCACAGTGGAACCACATTATGGAGCACAATACTGACTTCGTGGAATCCCCCTTGGTGTTGCCGTGATTCCTGATCTCCAGATGCCTATCATTAACGCGCCTGACCGCCGTCTTCCATCCGTTTCCTCGGAAGAGACTTTGCGGTGGCGCATCGCAAAGCGTGTTGGAAGCAAATTGATCTCCCGTGCGCTGCCGCAGGGCAAGCCGTTTGAGTGGGTCGAATCAGCACGCCACATCTAGCTTTTCTCACCTCTGAACCATCATATCATGCGTCTCGAAAACAAAGTCATCATTGTCACCGGCAGTTGCACGGGTATTGGAAAAGCCATCGCGGAACGTTGCGTTGCTGAAGGCGCGCGCGTTGTCATTCATGGACTGGAGCAGGATCTCGGAGAAGCCGTGGTCACTGAACTGGGGAAGGACAAGGCCGTGCTGCACATCGAAGACCTCACGGCTGATGGAGCAGGGCAGCGGCTCGTTGACCTTGCGGTGAAGGCCTTTGGCAAGCTGGATGCAGTAGTGAACAACGCCGCGATGGTCGTGGCTTCCAACATCCACACCACCGACCTCGCGTTCTTCCGCAAGATGCTTGAGGTCAATACCATCGCTCCCTTCGCGCTCATCAAGGCCGCTTTGCCCGAGCTGAGAAAGACCCATGGCAATGTGCTGAACATCGGTTCCGTAAACGCCTGGAGCGGCGAGCCGAATCTCCTTCCTTACAGTGTGTCCAAAGGCGCGCTCATGACCTTGACCCGTAACCTCGGGGATACGCTTCATCGTGAAGACGGCGTGCGCGTGAACCAGATCAATCCCGGTTGGGTGCTCACAGAAAATGAATCCGCCCGCAAACGTGAGCACGGTCTCGCCGATGACTGGTATAAGGACGTGCCCCGCGTTTATGCGCCTGCTGGCCGCATCCTGTGGCCGCGTGAAATCGCCGCCGCCGCCATCTACTGGCTTGCCGATGAGAGCGGCCCCATCAGCGGACAGATCGTGGATTTGGAGCAGCATCCGTTCATTGGGCGCAATCCGCCGAAGGATGCGACGACCATTCCGGCACCAGTTAAATAGCCATTGTAAAGCTGGCATGGAGACCATACTATTGCTGGCATGAAGGTGACGATCAATATTGATGACGATCTGCTGACCCGTGTCATGGCCAGCAGTGGCATTAAAAGCAAA
>JANYJH010000353.1 GCA_025361865.1 Phragmitibacter sp. | reverse complement strand
TGCTGCACACCAATCTGCAATTCACGGCCGGTGGTTATGATGAGCAGGGTTTCGTTTATGCGGTGAACTGCAACTGCTTCTACACTTCAGACAAGGGGCCGATGGCGAACCCGCCGGGCGCGTTGTGGAAGATTGTGATGGCCGATCAAGTGCCGGCCGGCGCGGCAACGGCGCGTGTGGTGACGGATGTGAGCCAGGCTGGTGGGGCTGCGGCATCGAACGCAGATGGATCGGTTGCTTTCCAACATCCGCTTGATAACAAGGCATTGAGCATTGTTCCGATGACTGGTGAAACGGTGAGCGCGCAGGCCACGCAATTCAAGAAGACTGGCGTAAATCCGTACAAGGGTAACGCTGCTGCAATCACAGCAGGCAAGGCTACTTACCAGCAATGGTGCGCGGCTTGTCACCTGGCGGATGGCACCGGGCGCATTGGTTCCAATCTGGTGGACAACACCTTTACCTATCCGCGGACGAAGACCGACGTGGGTACGTTTGAAGTGATCTACGGCGGTGCCAGCGGTGCTATGCAATCGTTTGGCGGACGCATCAGCCAGGACGATATTTTGAAGCTGATGACTTATATGGAATCGCTGAAAAAGAAATAGATGCGCAGCGGTCATCTTCAAGACCTCAGGTTGTTTCACTGAAAACGGCACCGTCGTCGAGGCTCCTGTTACAGGACTGGTCGCGGTCACTTGATGGATGCCCGGAACGAGCAGAGCATGAGGCAGTGAATCTAGGGTTTCGATCTTCAACGAGGGCGATGACCAATCCACGCGCTGGTTCCCGGCCACACGCAGCAGTAGCTTTTGACCGCCTCCTTTGAGATCAGGATCAATGATGAACACACTGCCTGCCACGGGGCTGATGATGCGTGGCGGATGATCATCAAGAACTCCACTCACTGCGATCAATCCGCTGAGCCAGTGCTCGCCGCGATTGAGCCATGCAGCGTATTCATTGGGCAGCAAAGCCTTGCCAGTATCCTTCTCATAGTCCGCAGCGGTGGCAGGTTTCGGCAGGGTGCCTTTGATAAACAACTCATCACGACTGGCCCTCGTTGGCGGTGTCTCCGCCGTGATACGCTTTCCATTGCGCGGGTCGATGGTGGCTTTTTCCAGGCCATCGGGTTCGGCATACCAGGAAGTTCCCAAGGTCTCATGCAGGAACGTGAAGACATCGCGAAAGATCGGCCCCGCGCCGGTGACGCCGCTGACCTGACTCATGGCGGTGTTGTCGAAGTTGCCCGCCCAGACACCGACCGTGAACTCTGGGGTGAAGCCCATCGTCCAGTTATCTCGATAGTTCGTGCTGGTGCCCGTTTTCACCGCGCAGCGAAAGGGAAGTCGGATCACCGAATGCGGGCCGAACGTGAGCACGCGCGCTTGATTGTCGCTGAGAATATCGGCGATGAGAAAGCACGGGGCTTCAGCGTGAAGACGCTCGCTTTGAGTCGTGTTCGCCTTTGCCAGCAAGGTCCACGGCTTGGACTCGCCGAGGCGAGCGATGCAGGAATAAGCGTTCGCCAGTTCAAGCAATCGCACGGGCGCATTGCCAATGGTCAAGCCGAGTCCGTAGTGGTCAGGAGCTTCATTTAGCGTGGTCAGGCCGAGCGTCTGCAAAGCTGAGTGCAATACTTTCTCACCGCCGATCTGATGCAGCGCGCGCACCGCAGGAATGTTCAGTGAACTGCCCAAAGCGGTCCGCAAAGTCACCGGGCCGTAGTTGCGATGATCATAGTTCTCTGGACGATACAGTCCTGTGGGCGTGGCATACTCAATGGGCAAATCAGGGATGACACTCGCCGTGGTAAAACCATTCTGAAGCGCGAGCAAGTAAGTGAAAGGCTTGATCGCCGAGCCCGGAGAATGGGGCGACCAAGCGCCGTTGATCTGTCCGCCATCCGTCGCGAAGAAGCTGCGGGAGCCAGCCAAAGCGAGCACGCGCCCGGTCTTGTTTTCCAGCACGACGACGGCTGCATGAGTGACGTGCTTGGCTTCGAGAAGGCTTAGTCGGTGAGTGATGATTCCTTCAACACGAGACTGGATGTTCGGCACGATGGTCGTCGTGATCTGAGATGCTGTATCATCCACTCCCGCCAAAGCCACTGCATGGGGAGCCGCGAAGCCACCCGTGAAACGTTGCAGCGCGATCTTCTCATTCAAGGCCACGGTTTTGGCTTCATCATCCAGCCAACCGAGTTTGGCCATGTGCTCCAGAATCCTTCGCTGCCGCTTCTGCACAGCGGCTCGGTTATGATATGGATTTAGCCGTGAGGGTGACTGCGGGATGCTCGCGAGGAAGGCACATTCAGCAGGCGTCAGATCGCGTAGGGGCTTGTTCAGGTAACCTTGCGCAGCGCTATTGCAGCCGGTGAGCAGGTTGCCATAACTCACGCGATTGAGGTATTCCGTGAGGATGCACTCCTTGCTCCAGGTCATCTCAAGACGACGCGCTTGGAAGGCTTCGATGAGCTTCGTCCAGAGGGTGCGAGGTCGGCGTTCGTCCGCTCCGACCTTGGCCAGTTGTTGCGTGATGGTGGAAGCTCCCGAGACGACGCGCTCTTTGCGAAGATCATCCCAAGCCGCCCGCGCAATGGCGATCAAGTCAACGCCGCCGTGCGTGCAGAAGCGCTTGTCTTCAGCAGCCAGAGTCGCCTGGATCAATGTCGGTGGTATCTCCGCATAGGCCACGGGCTGGGTTACGCGCTGCCCGTCGTCATTGAGCATCTGCCGCAAAGGCGTGCCATCAGCCGCGAGATATGTCGGCGAGACAGGAAGGGCTTGCTGAAGCCTTTGAGGCAGAGGAACAGCGAAGGGAACCAGCCACCAAGCGATTGCGGCGAGGGCTACAATCACGATGGAGACGCGCAGGATTCGTCTGATGGCTCGATGGCTCATTTTTCTGCCACATCACGACCGTCATTCATCGGCAGGGTGAGCACATGATTGATCTCACTGAGCCCGTAATGATCGGGTTCATACATGGCTTCAATGCGGGCGGGCGGGGCGATGACATCACCTTCGGCAATGACGCGGGCCAGGTAGCGAAGCTCGAACTGGCCCTTGTCCGGTGCCCAATCGGTAAAGAAGAGAGCCTTGTCATTTCGCAGCTCGCGATGGTCGCACATCCAGGCGTTGTCCTTGGCCTGAGCATCTTCGCGTTTGTTCTGGGTGGTGAATTCAGGGTTCACGGGCTCGAAGACGCTCGGCAATGGATCTTCCAGCGCAAGGTAGCGATTCGGACGCAGCACATCAATGGTGAGCGTGACCACGATGAGATCGCCAACACGCAGGTTCTTGGCGGGTTCGGTGGTGCCGGTCGGCGTGAGGCGTTCATACTTGCGATGCAGCCCAAAGCCTTTCTGCACGGGCTGATAGGTCTTCATGTCAGGCCATGCTTTGACTTCGATGCGACCACGAACTGTCTGGCCTTCGGGCAGGCTCACTTTCACGGGCGGCGCGCCTTTTTGCTTGGTATAAGCGAAGGATGCGCCCTTGCTGACGACGGGTGATTCGAGTGTGAGTTCGCTCTTCTGATCGCCGCTGGTTAACTGCATGAGCAAGGGCGCAGCGTTTTTCGGTGCGCGCTCGGCAGCGGAGAGTCCCATGAGAATCCAAGCGTTCGAGAACGTCGTTCCCCAGTGACCTCGGGCGTCGCGACGGTTCATCAGCTCATCAGCGGTGGCGTTCATTTCCTGAGTCAGTCCCAAATGGGCGCAGGCGATGAGTTTCAAGCCGGAGACGGTATTCTCGCCAAGCCAGTAGCGCTCCCATTTGTTGGTCTTGATGGGCTTCGTATTCAGCAGTTCAACGATCTGCTTTTCAGGCGCATTCGTGATGCACATGGCGAGCGCCAGGAAGGCCCTCGAAGCATCAGGCAAACGATCCCGACGCGCATAGAGCACGTCCTGATAGGCGGCGTCAGGCTTGCCGGCTTTCGCTAAGGTATAAAGCGCCAACGCGGCGTCACAGAGATCATAGGTCTGCGCGGTTTCATTGAGCTTGAGTTCGCGAAGCTGCTTGGACATCCAATCCGTGATTTTATCAATCGCTGAGTCAGGCACGGCGATGCCCCATTCCTTCGCTTTGATGAGGCCGAAGCCGCCGTAAGCGGAAGCCCAGAGCAATGGAGTGGTGCCGCCCGGCCAATAGGCGAGGCCACCGTCTTCCGTCTGCATTTGGAGAAGACGATCCGCTCCACGCTTGATGGCGGCACGCACTTTATCCTTCTGCAAAAGATCAGGGAACATGGGTTCATACTTGCTGAGCGCGAGCCACGGCAGGGTGCTGGAAGTGGTCTGCTCCACGCAGCCATAAGGGTAATGAAGAATGTGCTCCAAGGCGTCACGAGCTTCACTCATGCGGCTCTGGCTGAAGTTCAGATTCAGCGAGCCATCGCTCTCCAGAAGCTGCGGATTGATCTTCTTCAAGAGGTTATCGTTCGCGCTGGCGCTGGTCAGTTCAAAGTAATGCACTTCACGCAGCGAGGGCGCAGCATGGGTGACTTCAAACTTGCTTTCTACGGCATCCATGAGCGGCTTGTCCGGCCATTGCGTGGTGTGAACGCGCCATTGCCAGGCAACCGTTCCCTGCTTCACGATGCGAATGGGGAAGGGGAGCGCGGTGGTTTCACCAGCCTTCAAACTGATGACGCGGCGCTCGGTTTTGGCATCATTGGTCATCGTGCGATTCTTCATCGAGATGAGCGCGAAGGAACGCTGCTCCGTGATCAGGACAGCAGTGTCATCGAGCTTCAGTTCAACTTCCACTTGGCCACTGAAGGAGGTCGTGTTGTGGACGACGGCTTTGATGAGCAACTCATCACCAACATGCGCGAAACGTGGCACGACGGGCTCGATCATGAGCGGCTTGTTGACCGTGAAAGAGGATTCGCCATTGCCGAAACGATCCGCATCTTTCACGGCGATGGCCATGATGCGGTAGCGCGTAAGGCTGTCAGGGACTTTGATCTTGGCCGTCACGCGACCGTCCTTGTCCGTGTTCAAGGCGGCGCTCCAGAGCGCGGTGGCCACGAAGTTCTTTCTCAAGGCCGCATCCGCGCCTGCTTCATCACCACCGCCACCGATGATGATGCCTTTATTGCCGCGATAACGCTTGTCCAAAGTCTCATCAATGAGGCTGTCTATGCTGGTGTAACTGTTCACCGCAAGAGGCTGGGCGATGTGGAAGAACTCGAAAGGCTGCGGCGTCTGATAGGCCATGAGGCTGAGCACGCCTTCATCCACGGCGTAGAGTGTGACCTCGGCGTTTTCAACGGGCTGGCCCGTGCCGTCCTTGACTGTGGCACCGACATTGATCTCATCTCCGGGGCGAACGGTGCTCTGTGAGGAGTCCACATTCACGACCAAGTGCTTCTGCTGCGAGTCCACGGTGATCTCGCAATAGCCGACTTTATAGACGGGCATCGGGTCTGCTTGCGGGCTCTTTTCCGCACCGCGAATGACGATGATGGACACGAAGCAATTCGGCGCGTCTTCATCCGTGAAGGGAATCTTCACGACTGGATTTTCCGGCGAAATGGGCGCGATGAACTGGCGATGGACGTGGTTGCGCTCGATGGTTACGAGCGCCTTGCCTGCGATAGGTGTCTTCACGACAATGCTCACTTCTTCACCGGGCTTCACCTTGGTTTTATCAGGCTCCAGCTTCATGCGTGAGCCGTCATCCCAAGCCCAAGGATAGCCTTGATTACTGATGACATAGAAGGGCACACGACTGAGCACCGTCTTGCCTTGAGGGTCTTTTGAGGTTGCCGTCAGGAAGTAAGTGCCGCCTTGTTTCGGAGTGAATGAAAGCGTCGCGCTGGCGGCTTTTCCATTGAGGCTTTTGAGTTGTAACGAAGCCTTCTGTTCTTCCAGGAGCGTGGCTTGATTCTTCACGGTTTCGGCATTGCCTGCGGTCTGAACGCGCACGGTGTTCCATTGCTGACGCTCGATCTTGATGTCCACGGGCACAGCCCCGTTGAAGGCTTCACCTTTGGGCGTAATGGCCGCGAGATCGAAGTCCATCGGCTGACCTGCAGTGGCATACCAACGGTTCTTCTTCACGCCGACGATGTATTCTGCACCGGGAAGATTAAACTCCGTGGTGGCAGCGATGGTTTGTTGATTCACGTCTGTCACGTCAGCATAGACGGTGATCGTTTGTGGCAGCGCGGCCTTGTGCAAGGGCGGTGGTGGCATCTCGATCTGAGCCGTGCCATCATCCGCCAACGTGATCTCACCATGAGCGCCCCATTCTGGCGTGGCATTGGTATCCTCCTCATCGCTCGCATTATCTTCTTCGCGGTCTTCGCTGTAATGCCACCAGCTCGGCACGTCACCGAAGTGATATTCAGCATAGGCATCGGGTGGCGAGTAGGTTTGGCTAAGGCTCGCATTCCAAGACACCTTCGCAGATGAAAGCGCTTTCCCCATGTAGTAACGGGCCTTGAGTGGGACGGTCACACGGTCGGTTTTGGAAACGAAATTCTTTCCATCCAAGGCGACCTCGAAGGTGTTGGTCTTGTATTCATCTACTCGGATTTCAAGGGAGGCATTGTTGTTATCGTTTTCGTCATCTTTGTTCTGCCTCGCTTCCTTGTCGTATTTCAAAGCGACGTTGTAGTATCCAGTGGCACCATCCGGCATGGTCAGATCATCCGCCCAAGTTCCCTTCGCGGTGAAAGTGATCTTCTTCGTGAGCACCTCGTGGCCACGGGGATCAGAGACGGTGAGCTGAGCAGTGATCGGCTTGTCACCAATGGAAAACACATCTCCAGAACGGGCGCGAGTGATGGCTTTGACATGAGCGACATCACCCGGCTTATAGACGGGGCGATCAGCGAACAAGAATGTCTCAAAGTGCTTCTTGAAAGGGTTGTTCCAGGCGACATTTATACCCTGACCCCAGAGCGGAATGTCTGATCCATTGTTGCCGATGGGCAAGGCCATGCAGTCCTCACCAAGCTTCGCCAAGACCCATTCGGCGTCCTTTGCAGGAACGGTGACGAGGCCTTGCGCGTCGGTTTGAACTTGTCGGAGGAATCCGCGATCTTTGTCTGCCAAGGTCAGGCCAACATTCGGCAAAGGCTCGCCCGTATGAAGCGAGAAGGCATAGATGAGCGCGTCCTGTTTATTGGATTTTACGAGCAAGCCGATGTCCGTGAATTCGACAATGGCGCGCGTCATCACCGTGCCTGCTTCAGCACCGTCTTGAGCATCAGCTTCGAGTTCTACGATGACTGGCGCGGCGAGAGTCTGACCGAGGATTTCCTTCCAGTTCAGCGTGTAGAGAGTCGCCTTCTCTAGCGGTTTTTTATTAGAGTATGCCTTGTCGTAGATGGCCTTGCCGGGCAGCTCTTCAAAGGGTTTGTTCTTAAGCTTCTCGATTTTCTTGTCCGGCTTGTAGGTGTTCTCGTAATCAGAGACAAGCTCACGAGCCTTGAGCAATTCACCGTCGGTGAGTTGTTTCACGCGCACATGAAGGGATTTGTAATTCGCGGCATAGACATCGAAGACGCCCTGACCGCGTGAGAGCTGCGAACTGGTAGAAGCCGTGGTGGAGATGAAGGCGTGGCTTGGATGAAAGACCACGGTCTCAGAAACACTGTTTTCAAGGCCCAGTTCATCTGCGCATGGAAGCCCCTTCGCGATGCTGATGTGGTAGTCCTTATTCAGTTCATAATCACCTGTGATCGAGACTTCCGAATAATTGCCTATGATCTTCATGTTGGGCACCGAAGGCTCGACGGTAACGAATGCGGCAAGACGCTGCGAGAGTTCTTCAGGCTTGGTATCATAACTGGCGATCTGTTTGTTGAAGGTCACATCCACCGCATGAGGCGAGTCGAAATGCGGGTTCGCTTTGATGCCTGTTACCGCCAGGGCCGCGATCGTTCCCCATTCGTAAGCTTCGGCTTCAACGATCTCTGCTTTGCTGCTTTGGTTCTTCAGGTCTTTCTCAACAACTAGCGTCCACATTGCTCCAATAGGCAGCGGTTCTGCGGTGGTTACGATCAGGACATTGGATCGCGTGTCGCTGTCTTTGATGATGGGTTTGAGGATGCCATTACCACGCTCTTCCCAAGTCGATTCGATATTGCGTCGGTAGTATTTTTTGAAGTCCTTTCCGGTCGCGTATTGGATGGTGGCGGGAACCTTCTGCGCATGATTGGAGGTTTGAAAATAGATGAACTTCTGAGCTTCATCCGTGCTCACGGCATCATTGAACTGAAGAATGTAAAGAGGCGTTCTCTGGCTGGAATATCCACGGCTGTAAGATGAGGCCCGCCAATGATCCGAGATGTGGAAGTGTTCTGATGATGAGTCGCCCAAGTCTTCTGCCTCTAGGGTTTTACCAGAGGCGTCTTTAAGTCCTGAGCGCAGATCAAATTTGTAATCTGTGCCGATTTCCAAGCCTTTGGTGATGCGGTATTGACCGCTGCGAGTGCTCGTCCATTTGAACTCACCCTCTAGCTTTGGTGTGATGATCAGCGGTGATGTCTTCTCAAGCGTTCCAACTTTTTCCTTCGTGATCATCGGCGTATCGAATCGCAACTCGATGGTGGATTCAGGAGTGAGCGAATCGGTGCTGATGATCAAATCAGACGCAGAGGTGGCGCTCGTAAGCGCAATGGCAATTGAGGCGAGCAGGCAGGCAGTTTTCATGGCGGATAGAATGAGACTAAGCGAACGGCGGGAAGGTGGCGATGGCGAAGATGAAACGCTTTTGTTGAAAGAGCGGAATTCAATTCCAGCACGCAATGACCCTACTGATTTTAGGCATGGGAATCGAGCTTTGATTAAAAATGTGCAAAATTTTCGGCTTGTGACAGCGGTTTTTTCGGGCCTGTTCCCAGCATGGAACGAGTGTGCATTTATTGCGGGTCAAATAGTGGTTTTAATCCTTTGTTTCGGGAGGCCGCAGCGCAAGTCGGGAAGCTCTGTGCGCAAAGCGGACTTGGCATTGTCTATGGCGGTGGCGGCGTAGGACTGATGGGCGCGGTGGCTGATGCGGCTTTGGCTCATGGCGGGGAAGTGATTGGCGTTATACCCAAATTGCTGGTGGAAAAAGAGAAGGAACATCGAGGTGTGACGCAGCTTTTTGAGGTTGCGACGATGCATGAGCGCAAGCAGAAAATGGCCGACCTATCAGACGCTTTCATTGCCCTGCCGGGCGGGATTGGAACCTTGGAGGAAATTGTTGAAGTGTTCACTTGGCAGCAATTGGGCTATCATCGCAAGCCCGTTGGAATACTGAATGTGAATGGCTTCTTCGATCCTCTTTTGAGATTCTTGGATGACATGGAGAAGAACGGATTTCTGCGTCGTGAAAATCTCAATTCGTTAATGATTGATGAGGATGCGTCACTACTTCTTGAGGCGATGTCCAAAGCTACGCCAAAAGCGTTTGATAAGTGGATTTAGCTTTGGCATTTAGCGACTAAATTGTAATCGCAAAATAGCGGAGAATCTCAGACTTTCATTGGTTGTGATACCTGCACCCAAATCTCAGTTAACCTACTCAAGTTCAACATTAAAAACGAATTTAAATCTCCGCTTGACGTGGGTGAACGAATTTTTTAGTTTAAATACGAACCATTGCTACGATAACGGCTGGATTGTCCTATGGAAATTAGATATATTTCCGTTTGTTTAAAGGCTTAATCCGGTCACTTTGTAGCGTTTTCCCGAAACTTCTTTCCCATATTTCTCTCACATGTCTTTTTTAGGCCGCTTATTTGGATTTGGATCTAGTGACATTGGCATCGACCTTGGCACCGCCAATACTCTTGTTTACGTCAAAGACCACGGGATCGTCTTGCGCGAACCTTCGGTTGTTGCCGTTAAAGCAGGTAGCAATGAAGTCGTCGCCGTAGGCGATGACGCCAAGCGAATGCTCGGCAGAACTCCTGGCAACATCATCGCCATCCGCCCATTGCGCGATGGGGTGATCGCTGATTTCAAGATCACCGAAGCGATGCTTCGCCATTTCATTCGCAAGGTGCACAATCGCCGAACCTTCATCCGTCCTCGTGTCGTGATCGCTGTTCCTTCGGGAATCACGGAAGTTGAAAAACGGGCCGTCAAAGAGTCTGCTGAGCAAGCCGGAGCCAAAGAAGTCTTCCTCATCGAAGAACCGATGGCCGCTGCAATCGGCGTTGGTCTTCCCGTTCAGGAGGCTGCGGGCAACATGATCGTGGACATCGGTGGTGGCACGACTGAGGTGGCCATTATCTCTCTTAGTGGCATCGTTTACAGCCGCAGTGTCCGTGTTGCCGGGGATGAGCTAGATGAAGCTATCATCAATTACATGAAGCGTGCCTACAACCTGATGATCGGCGAGCGCACGGCTGAAGAAATCAAGCTGCGCATTGGTTCCGCTTATCCCTTGGGCAAAGAAACCACGATGGAAGTCAAAGGCCGCGATATGGTGGCAGGTTTGCCGAAGACGATCACCATTACGAGCCAAGAAGTTCGTGAAGCCATGCTGGAACCGCTCAACACGATCATTGACGCTGTTCGCACCACATTGGAGCGTTGCCCCCCTGAGCTTTCCGCTGACCTTGTGGACCGTGGCATCATGCTGGCAGGTGGTGGAGCTCTTCTTCGTGGATTGGATAAACTTCTCCAAGAGGAGACAGCCTTGCCAGTTCATGTCGCGGAAGATCCCCTGAGCGCAGTAGCCGAAGGTGCCGGACGTGTGTTGAGCGAGATCGAGTTCTTGCGCAAAGTCAGCACGAATGACTAACCTCCGTAAGTGCTGTCCCACGGTTAATCAGTGGTGCCAGTCTTGCTTTGAATCGTTCTTCGGTTAGGACGCGCATGAAAAAACTTAACATCATCGCCATGCTCCTCTTTGTTGCAGGAGTAGCTTGGGTGATTTTACTTGATTCACCAACGACCCGCATGATTCAGGATCGTGTGATGAAGGTGCTTTCACCTTTCGTTAGGGCGGGTGCTGAGACCGAAAAGAATATCAAAAACGTAGTCCAAGAGCCCGTGGACATCTCGGGGCTTCAGCGTGATAACGAAAGGCTCCAGCAAGAGGTTCAACGTCTTCGGATTATAGCCCAGAAATTTGAGCAAGCCTCAACTGAGAACAATAAGTTTCGCGGAATGCTTGGCTACCAAGCAAGCGTCAATATGAAACTGACAGCAGCAAGGGTGCTGCGACGCTCCGCCTCGAACTGGTGGAATACGCTGATCATCGACAAGGGTTCCGAAGATAATATTGGTATGACGGATAGCCCTGTCATCACGGATGTGGGTTTGGTGGGGAAAATTGGTAAAATCGCTGCCCACACAGCCGAAGTAATTTTGCTCACTGATGAGGAATGTCGCGTAGCTGCCCGTATTGAGGGCACTCAAGCGAAAGGCATTCTCAGTGGAGATCGTGGTGGTTTGGAAGTAAGACCTGACCTCCGCTTGAAGTTTTTGGATCGCGCCATGCAAATCGACCCTGGCGCGAATGTCTATTCATCAGGTGACGGCGGGGTATTCCCTGCTGGACTTCTGTTGGGTAAGGTGAAACAATTTGTTCAAGGAAACATTTCCGGCGAAGCCATCGTAGATTCGGCTGTCGATTTCTCATTGCTGGAGGATGTATTCGTTGTTCATATGGAAACAGCGACTGCGGCGCAATGAGCATTATCTATAATCTTCTCGTCTTTTTCTTACTGCTGATCTCATTCGGTGTGCAGGAATTTCTTCCGCCCATTGAATTCGCCCAGCAGGCGAGAGTGCTCCTGCCGCCGGTCTTCTTCTTTTCGGCATCGCTGTCAGTGCCGTTTCCCGTCATGCTCTGCTTTGCCCTTTTTACGGGTTTGGTCTGGGATGCGCGAAATCTTCCTTACAAGCCCGACAAAGTGAAGATGAAGCCCACCACAGAGCTGATCTCCACCGAGCTATCGGAGAAGACCACGTCACAGACAGGCGATCTTTCATTCGGCTATTCAACCGTCCTATTTGGAATCTTTGGCACCTTGATGCAAGGCATCCGTCCCTTATTCAAACGTGGCCGCTGGGAAGTGCCCGTCATCATGGTGGGCATCACCACCTGCGTCTGGCTTCTTGTGGAATACATGTTGATGTCGTTCTTACGTGGAAGCTTCATCTTTCACCCGGGCATGTGGACGAAGATATTGGCCAACTCCCTTCTGGCTATGCTCGTGTCACCTGTAATCCTCTTTTTCCTGCACACTTTCGCAAGAACTCTGCATTACGAAGTGCGCCATGAAGGGCTAACCTACCGCTTCAATGGTCATTAAATACCGCTTCAGGCTCTACCTCTTCACGCTGCTGCTCCTTTTGGGCTACGGAGCGCTGGCTCAGCGACTCTGGAATCTCACCGTCGAGCGTCACGAAGAATTCATCAATAAGGTGCCCGGCTCCAAGGATCTCAAGGCACGCATTCCGGGCGTGCGCGGTGAGATCAAGGATCGAAATGGCCTTGTTCTCGCAACCAACAAGAAATCTTTTGAAGTTCGGGTGAACCTCAAGACGCTCGTTGGCAGTTACAAACGGGACGCGAAAGCTCAGAAAAAAGAGGTTCCGCAGTTCCCCTTCCAATACATTGATAAGGGGATTCGCAGAACACGCATGGAAGATGATGTCGTCGCCATCGTGAATGAAGTGCTCATTGAAAACCTTAACAAATTGGGGTTGGCCAAAGAATACAACGCCAACAAACTGAGAGTTCACTATCGTGCTACTCGCGGCGTGGTGCCTTGGGTCTATCGGCAGGATTTGTCGTTTGAAGAATTCAGCCAGTTCGCAGAACACCGCATGGGCATCCCCGGTATCACGGTCGCTGAACGGCCTGTGCGTCAGTATATTTATGATTCATTGGCCTGTCATGTTTTGGGCTATGTAAGCCTTCCTGACATCCAGAAATCCAGCGAAACCGAGCGTAAGGAATGGGATTTCTATGTCCCTGATGACTTCGGAGTCATCGGTGTTGAAAAATCTTTCGATTCCGAACTTCGTGGCAGGCCGGGCTCTCAAACTGTGCGCCAAGATGAAAAGGGGCACATCGTGAAACTGCTCGACTACCAAGAACCGCGTAAAGGGAACGATGTTTATTTGACCTTAGATGCCCGCATTCAATACATCGCTGAGCGGGCCTTGCGTGAAAGTCAGCCTTCGATTGGTCGTGGCGCGATTGTTGTTTTACAGCCTGGAACAGGGGAAGTTCTAGCGATGGCCTCAGTGCCTTCTTACAATCCCAACAAGTTTATTCCCTCCATTTCCAAGGAGGACTTCCGCGAGTATCTCGACAATCAATCCGTGCCTTTGTTGAACCGCGCCGTGCGAGCCTTCACCCCCGGCTCCACGTATAAAGTGATGGTATCGTTTGCGGGTATTCTGGCAGGTATTCAGAATGATCACTGGAACTGCCCAGGCGGCATCACTTATGGCAATAAATATATGCACTGCTGGATCGGCCAGAAGGGCGGTGCTCATGGAATGCTCGGATTAAGCGATGGATTGAAGAACTCGTGCAACTGCTTCTTCTACCAATACGGCAACCATGCTGGTATCAATAAAATCGAGCAAGCTGGGAAAATGTTCGGTCTAGGAGAGAGGACAGGCGTTGAGCTACAAGAGGAAGATACAGGCATCCTGCCTTCCCCTTCATGGCTGCGCCTGCATCATCCTAAGGAAAAGTGGCCCACTGGGAACAATGCACAAACCGCGAACGTCTCCATCGGACAAGGCCTTGTCTTGGCGTCCCCCCTGCAAATGGCCGGTGTCGCGGCTACCGTTGGTAACGGAGGCGTTCCTTATCGTCAGCATCTTCTCAAGAAGGTCATGGATGGCGATGAAGTCGTTCGTGAGCAAATGCCTGAACCCCGAGCCGACTTTGCCAAATACGGCATGACCCCTGAGAAACTTGAACTCGTTCGCAAGGGCATGTGGAAAGTGGTCAATGAAGATGGCGGCACGGGCAAAGCAGCCCGTATTCCTGGTGTAGAAGTTGCAGGTAAAACAGGCACGGCGGAAAGCTGGCGTGCTGATGAGAAGAACCCGAAGATCACGATCAAGGACAACCACACGCTCTTCATCGCCTTTGCTCCTTATAAGCAGCCCAAGTATGCAGTCTGCATCTTGGTTCAGAGTGGTAAGTCCGGCGGTGGCTGTGCGGCACCCATTGCCCATCGTGTTTTGGAACAAGCTCTTTCATTAGATGCTGGAATGACAGTTCATCCCCTCGCGGTTAAAGAAGCCAAAGGTCATTTTAATAAAATCGAAGCTGTATCTTTCGAGGGTCTCGCACCTTTGACGATCCAGGATGAAGAAACGACGACTGACAGTAATGAGAACGCTCCTTCTGGCAAAAAGGACGTTGTGCTGAGTCCGCGTGCTGTGCCGATGGGCTCAGCCATTCGTGACGATGCTGATGAAGAAGGATCAAAGGCTATCAAGAATCAAAAGACGACACCCAGAAGAGCCCAGACTTTTGAAGCGCCGCCAGCAACGGCACCTGCAAATCGTGGGGTTCGCTAGTTCGACCTGTTGGTCGTTCTACTTTTTAATACGTGAAAAACTTTTATTAACTATTTTTATGGCATTGGGATTTGTGAAGAGGATCAAGGAATTTTTTACCGGGAACAAGGACGTCAACAGAGGCACCCGAATCGTCATCAACTGCGAGAAGCTCGAAAGCCGGGTTGCTCTGCTTGAGAACGGCATTCTTGAAGAATACTCCATCGAGCGTGCGGGCACCACGCACCTCGTAGGCAGTATTTATAAGGGTCGCATCAAGAACATCGAGATGGGTCTCAAGGCCATGTTCGTGGACATCGGTCTCGACAAGAATGCCTTCCTCCATTTTTGGGATGCCATTCCTGAAGCCCTCAATGTGCAGAGCATGGAAGAGGTCAGCCGTGGAAATCAAGGTGGCAAGAAAAAGAAGCCCATTACGGCCAATGATATTCCGAGCCTCTACCCGATTGGCTCAGAAATTCTGGTGCAGATCACGAAGGGGCCTGTGGGTAACAAGGGGCCACGCGTAACGACGAATATCTCGATGGCAGGCCGCCTCTTGGTGCTCATGCCCTTGAATGATTCTTGCGGTATCTCCCGCAAGGTCGAAGACCCAAAGGAGCGCGCCCGCCTGAAGAAGATCATTGAAAAGCTCAGCCTCCCTGAAGGCATGGGCCTCATCATGCGCACGGAAGCTTCCGGCAAGAGAGCCCGTCACATCGTCCGCGATCTCAGCATTCTGGTCGAAGAATGGAGACAGATTGTGGATAAGCGTGATACTCAAAATGCCCCCGTGTGTTGCTTTGAGGAGCCGGATGTCATTGAACGCACGGTTCGTGATTTCCTCACGGATGAAGTGGATGAAGTAGTCTGTGATGATCCCGCAGTCGTGCTTCGAATGCAGGAAATGGCTTCTCATATTTCCCGCCGTGCTCGGAAACGCATCAGCCTCTTCACGGGCCCAGGCACCGTGTTTGATAAATACACCATTCAAAAGCAGATCGACGCAGCCTTCTACCGTCAGGTCTGGCTGCCCTGTGGTGGCTATATCGTCATTGATCAAACCGAAGCGCTCATCGCCATCGACGTGAACACTGGCCGCAATAAAGGTTCCCGCGATGGGGACCGTGGGGACAAGGTGATCTTTGATACCAACATGGAAGCCGCGCAGGAAGTGGCCCGTCAGCTTCGCCTGCGAAACATGGGTGGTTTGGTCGTCGTGGACTTCATTGATATGAAGAGCCGTAAGGATCAGCAGGCCGTTTACAAGGCCATGATGGATCACACCAAACGTGACAAGGCCAAGACTCAGCTCCTTGCGATCTCTCAGTTCGGTCTCATGGAAATGACCCGTCAACGGCTTCACGAAAGTCTCTCAGACGCGATGTATGAGCCTTGCCCGAACTGCAAAGGAAATGGTCAGATCAAGACCGCGCTAACCATGAGCGTGGAACTCCAGCGCCGCATCACTGCTGTCTTGCAGCGTCTTCCTGAAGCGCAACGCACCCTCGTCGTCGTCGTGCATCCTGACGTCATGCAGCGTCTTCGCACGGAGGATGACCAGCTCTTGGTCGATCTTGAACGTAAGAACCAAGCCCGTCTTACCTTCCGCAGTGATCCGAACTTCATTCGTGAGCAGGTAATGATCTCCAACGCTCAGACGGGCGAAGAGATCAAACTATAAGCGATCCGCTCTTGTCGTAGCCGCTTTCGTAAGAAGGTGGCTACACTTATTTCGCCCTTTCAGTCGCCAGCATAAGCAGTCCGATCACGGACATGCCATCGCGAATGCGGCCATCCTTGGCCATCTGAATCGCCTCGGTCAGGGGCACTCGTTTGACCTCCAGCTCCTCTGTTTCCTCAGGCGTGGAAGTCGTAAAGCTCAAGCTGCGAGCCGTATAAATGAAGGCCACTTCATTGGTCGTGGAATTGGAAAGCTGGATGCCATCAGCGATGAGCACATAATCTTCCGCGATGATTCCAGTCTCTTCGAGGAGTTCTCGTTTGGCACAATCCAGAGGCTCTTCACCCTCAGGACACCCACCTTCAGGAATCTCCCATTCATAGCGGTCATGCGTGTAACGATACTGCCCGACGAGCCAAGTATAACCTTCCCCGTCGATGGGGATCACACCCACCGCGCGGTTCTTAAACTCCACGACCCCATAGATGCCACGGCCACCACTGGGATTAATAACATGATCTTCACGCACTCTGATCCAAGGATTGCTATAGATCTCGCGGGTGCTGAGAGTTGTCCAAGGATTGATCATTGGATCTGACATGACTAGAGCGTGAGAAGAAAACCTTGAACCATGAAATGGGTGAAGACACAAGCGAGAGCGATTCCTAAAGCCAGCAACAACCAGCGCAGTCCCAGCCAAAGATCACGAAAGGCAGATATTTGCACAAACCAATCCACTAAGTAGGCGCTGCAATAAAGGATGTTCGCGATTACAGCCAAAACGAAGAGAACGAGGATGCCGTTAAGCGTCACCAATGACCATGCTGCGGGCAGCGCGCCGATGAAATGGGCCAAGACAACCAAAGCAAGAGCGGCATTGTAGATAAGACGTCGTGGCTCCCAATAGCCGAGCATATTGGTTGCGACGCTCGGTTCTTTCGCAGGTGGCGATGCTTCCATACGTTGATCAAGGCAGACGGAAATAGCCATCGGGATTGTAGATCCAGTAGCAGTCCATCGGGTTCAAGCGGGGAAGCAGCATCGCTGGGCGACCTTTCTCGTCTTTCTCTTCCTTCAGGCTTTCATGGCCGGGGAGGGGAATGCGCAGGGGATTGCCCGTAGGGGTTGCAGTGTCAGCGAGACGAACGGTGCTGGTTTCTTGAATCTCATCCACGATGGTGTCCACCCATTTGAGCTTCGCTGCGTTATCGCCAAACTCATTCCAGTCGCCCGTCGAAGTGTGGGCATACATGCGCTTGATGAACTCATCCCGCGTGATGCCCATCTTTTGGGCAACGGGGTCCGCCAGACGCTTCCACCATTCTTCCATCTCCTTCACCCACTCGTGCTGTTGGGTGAGATTGCCACCGGAGAAAGCTGAGATCTGATGGTGCAGAATAACAGCATTCGGATAGGCGTAGGACTTCTGCGCTAGAGTCGTGATGCAGGCAGCCATGCTGGCCGCGAAGGATTTTACAACGACATAGACGGGGGCATCGCTGCCTTGCATGGCCTTCAATATCTTGTAGCCAGCCATCACAGAACCGCCGGGGGAATCGTCAATGACGAGGAAGATGGGCATTTCACGATCCCGATTGTTGAAGTAGTTGATCTTGTCCGTGATTTGATCCGCAGTAGCATTAGTAATCGGGCCATTGAGTGGAATGCGACGGTCTGAAATGACTAGCTTCTTACCCTCAAGAGGTTCTTTCAGATAGATCGGGTCATGGGTCGCATAGGTGCGGGATTCCGCCTGCTTCGATTCAAGTTCCATCTGAGCCGTCAGCGTCGTGACCTCGCGTTTGGAGGCGGCTTGGTCATGGGTGATTTCCATGAACTCCTTATCAGAGATGGCTTTGGCGAGGCTGCTCTCCAGCATGGCTTTCTCCAGCGTCTTCTTAAGGTCTGCCAGTTCTTTGTCTTGAGCGATCTTCGTTTGGTAGTCCACCAAGTCCTGACGGGCTTTCAACTCAGCGAGCTGCGATTGGAGCTTGCTGACGCTGGCTTTGTTTTCGGAGAGTTCCTTATCCAGCTTGGCTTGAGCCAAGGCCATCTCCACGACGAGCTTGTCCTTCTCAATGGTCAACTTCGCCACTTCATCCTTTTGCCCTTGCAAGGGATCAATCTTCACGGCGGGAGCAGGAGCCGCAGTGACGGTCAAAGATGCCGTTGCAGGGGCAGCTTGTTCTTGTGACCAAAGAGTCGCGCCAGCGGCCAGCGTTATCAACAAAGTGTGAATGGAGAGTTTCATCATAACACGAGAAACTTACACGCTCGTTGCTCAATGCACGATGAAAATCCTCTGACTACTTCGCCGCTGGAGGAGCAGATGCCGCCGCGTGAAAGACGATGGATCTCCCATCCGCAGGAAGCTCAAATGAAGTCACTTTCTCCAGCGCTGCCGCGATCTCGGGCTTCTGCTTCGCTACGCTCAGCCACGGGAGTGTGTTTAAATTATTGATGAAGCCGGGGCTCACCTTCTTATCTGGAACGACGATGTTATCCAGCTTTAGGTCAAAGTTCTTGCCCTCAGATTCAGGGATAAAGGTCGCACTGCCCACGATGTAGCGTTGGCCACCGCCTGCCCACGGGAGCTTATTCATCGGCAGACGAATGTCTGTCTTCACCAACTTCGCTGCGACATCAAAGCCCGTGAATCGAACGATGTCCCGATACGGCGCACTGCCTTCCTGCTGGCCTACACCGTCTTCAAAAGCGAGCACGAGTAGCCCGTTCAACTCATCTACGTTTAGCGCCAGATCAGCAGCGAGTCCTTTGTTCGTAGCGTCCGCGAAGGCGCTCAGTTTCGCCCGCAGTGCGGTCTTGGCCGTGTCTGGCAGAACGATCTCTGTCATCGCGGGGGCGACTTCCTGGGTGAAGCTGGCGATCTCCTTGTCTTGCTTCAAGAGCGTATAACCTACCCAAGAGATGAGGCCGCCAAACGTGAGCACCATGATGATCATGATCGCGCAACCATAGAAGGGATTAAAGGGGCCGGTGGGGGTCTTTTGCATTTTTGACATCTTATAGCTTTCGAGTGGTAGGGATGAAAAGGCAAGCGCGTCTGTGGGTCGGTCGTCGGTGCGTGAGTAAGCGATTACTGAATAAAACCAGAGCCACTGACGAACCGGAACGACTCGTGCATTGACACGGCTACGCGCCAAGACCACTACAAACTCATGTCAAAGATCCTCATCGCCATGTCTGGAGGCGTGGACAGCTCCGTGGCCGCTGCGTTGCTTGTCCAACAAGGCCATGACGTGTCCGGGGCTTACATGAAGAACTGGATCAATGAGGAGAACATCATCGGTCATTGCCCTTGGCAGGAGGACATCGTGGATGCCCGTGCCGTAGCAGATCAGCTCGGCATTGAGTTCCGCGTCGTGAACCTCATGAAGGAGTATCGGGAGAAGGTCGTGAAGTATTTGCTGGAAGGTTATCAACACGGCATCACACCCAACCCCGATGTCATGTGCAATCGCGAAATGAAGTTCGGCGTCCTCTGGGAATGGGCGAAGGATCACGGCTATGATGCCATCGCGACCGGGCACTATGCTAGGAAGGGGGAGGGAACGTTGAACATCGAGCGTCGAACATCGAACGTCGAATCATCAGCTTCTTCCTCAAGTGCCGACTTCGATGTTGGAAGTTCCATGTTCGATGTTCCACGTTCCTCCTCTATCTTACGCGGCGCGGATACGAACAAGGACCAAACTTACTTCCTCGCCATGATGCGCCCTGAGCAGGTTCGCATCGCCCGCTTTCCCATCGGTCATCTACCCAAAGCAGAAGTCCGCGCCGAAGCCCAGCGCCTTGGATTGAAGACCGCTGAGAAGAAAGACAGCCAAGGCATCTGCTTCATTGGTGAAGTGAAAATGGAAGACTTCTTGCGCACCTTCGTGGAGGACCAGCCGGGCCACATCATTAACCTTGAAGGCCTGGTTCTCGGCCAGCATCGCGGCCTGCACTTCTACACGCTCGGCCAACGCAAAGGACTACGCGTCGCCTCCAACCTCTACAAACAAGCCTACGTCGTCGTGGCGAAACGACCTGCGACGAATGAACTCGTCATCGCCATTGAACGACCAGACACGCCGCTACTCTGGGCCACGCGATGCGTCATCAGCGGCATCTCCACCACGGGTGAAGACCTTACGCAACCTCGCCGACTCGAAGGCCAGCCGCGCTATCGTTGTCCCGCTGGACAGGCGGATTACAAGCCATTTCAACGCGAAGACGGCCTCGCGGCTGAACTTGTTTTCGATGTGCCGCAGCGCGCCTTAACACCAGGGCAGATATGCGCCTTGTATGACGGGGAGAAGCTGCTGGGAGGTGGCGTCTTCGAGACCGTGAGTTATGACTCGAAGTAAGTATAACCGCGCAGCCCTTCTTCAAAGGCTTCCATGATCTTGTGCCGTTCCTGCGCCGTGATGCGCTTGGTTACGACCGCTTTCTCAGCGAGCACACGGAAGCGTCGGATGAGTTCCTTGGGCTCGTATTCCACGTAGTCGAGGACTTCGGCCACGGTATCTCCATCG
>JANYJH010000348.1 GCA_025361865.1 Phragmitibacter sp. | reverse complement strand
CCTTCCCGGTGGACTCGCTCACGGAGCCTTGGGTGAGGATGATGGGCGCGGCTTGGGACTTTCTCGCGAGCTCCTCGGTGAACCATCGGTCACCGCCGATGAGGCCCATTTGCACCTTGCCCAAACGTTGCTCAGCGACGCGCCGCAGACTGGCGCGCACGGAGTCGCCGACGACTAAACTGCCGCTTAAAATGGCGCTGGCCAGGAAAGCTCCGAAGAGCAGGCCAGAATGGCTTTTCCAGTAATATCGAAAGCTTTGCAGGCTGAGAGAAGGCAGTTTCATAGCTATTAGAAAAACAGCGTTAAGCCTCGAATTTCCCTTCATGCAGACGCACCACACGCTTCATCCTTTGTGCCTGAGCGGGATGGTGCGTGACTAGCACAAGAGTGATGCCGAATTTATCTACCAGCGACAGGAGTAGGTCCGTGAGCAGCGCCGCGTTCTGTTCATCCAGCGCTCCCGTTGGCTCATCCGCGAGAATCATTCTTGGGTTGTTTATCAGGCTGCGCACCACAGCGGCGCGTTGCCTTTCTCCCCCGGAAAGCTGAGCGGGACGGTAGCTCGCACGGTGTTCAAGGCCCACGATTCTGAGCAGTTCCAACGCGCGATCTTGAGCCACCTTGGCATCAGGCCGGGGCACCAGCGCGAGCGTGGGCAGGAGCACATTCTCCAAAACGGTGCACTGTGGCAGCAGGTGATGGAGCTGAAAAATGAAGCCTATTTTCCCGCTGCGAAGTTGGCTTAATTTCTGAGCGCTGGCACCGCTCAAGGATTCGCCCTCAAACAAGACCTCGCCTTGATCAGGTTCATCCAAAGTTCCCAGCAGATTCAAAACGGTGCTCTTTCCGCAACCTGAAGGCCCCGTGATGGCGATGGATTCACCCGCTTCGATGGTGAGGTTCACGTCCCGAAGAACAGGGACGGAAAGGGTTGATCCAGGCTCAGTGTAAGCCTTGGAGACATGGCGAAGTTCAATGAGAGGCATGAATAATGAAAGGATGAGGGATGAAGGCGGAAGGATGAAGCAATGTGGTGAGGAAGGATACGAATGCGCTGAAGCTGGTATTCATTCATCCTTTTTTAAGCCACCGCTTGGACTTGAACTCATGCCTGGGCAGGGAGCCTGCGACAACGTCCCGAACGGGAATGCGCATGAGGAAGGTATCACGCAGTTTGTCTTCCAGGCATTTCAGAATGGCCTTCGGCTGGGTTTCAGCGGTATCAATCTCGATCAAGACCTCCAGCTCTTCCATGTTGTTGATGCGCTGCTGCTCAACGATGAACTCCATGATCTGCGGGAAACGACGAACGATGTTCTCGATGGCGGTCGGGTAAATGTTCACACCGCGAATGACCACCATGTCATCACAGCGCGCGAGGATGCCGTTTTCAAGATAGAGCTTCCCATCAAGGCGACGCTTCCGCACCCAATCACCCGTTCGATAGCGAAGCAGCGGGCTAGCGGTGCGGTTCAGCGTGGTGAGGACGAGTTCACCCTCGCCACCGTCAGGAACTTCGCGGCCTTCTGCGTCCAGAATCTCAGCAAAATAGGCGTCCTCCATGACACAGAGATGGCTTGGCCGAGCCTGGTCTTCATAGCTCACCGGCCCCACTTCGGTCATGCCGTGATGGTCGGAGATCTGAACCTGTGCGCCCCAGAGTTCTCGGAGTCGCTCACGCGTGGCTGGGAGACTGCCCCCAGCTTCGCCGGCCACGATGATGGTGCGCACTTTCAACTGGTCTAAAGTGATGCCGCTCGCAGCGCCGATGCATTCACCCAAACGCAGCGCATAAGTCGGCGTGCAACAGAGAACCGTAGCCGCATATCTGGCCATGATTTCCAACCGCCCCGTGCTGCTCAATCCCCCGCCGGGAAGAGCTAAGTAATCCGAAGCCGCCGCTTCAAAGGCCGTCCAAAACCCGAGGAAGGGACCGAAAGAGAAGGCGAAGAAGATGCGATCCTCCCCTGCTTTTAAGCCTGCTGCACGATAAACCTGCCGCCAGCAATCCAGCATGGCGGACCAACTCTCCGGCGTGTCCAGAACGGCCATCGGTTGCCCAGAACTGGTGCCGCTGGTCTGGCAGAATCGGGTGTAGCGCTCGATTGAATCCGTGAAATTCGTTCCGAACGGAGGATGCGCGAGGCGGTCATTCAGGATGTCCGCTTTGGTTGTCTTGGGGCAGCGAAGCGAGAAGTCAGCCAGACTCCCGAAGGCTCTTATGTCCAATCCCTGCCCATGAAAGAGGCTTTGATAGAACGAGCCTTCCGCCGCTTCGATTAGGGAAAGCAAGGCTTGCAGCTTCTTCCACTGGAGTTGCGAGAGAGCCGTAGTTCCATCCATGAAGCAGACTGTGGTTGATCGTTGTTTGTCTGAAGCTTCTGGCTATCAACTATCAACCCAGAACCATCAACTACCTCTTGCTCAGGCGATAGAAAAGCACGCTACCCACCACCAGGAAAATCAGGTTTGGAATCCACATCAGAAGATGGGGATACGAGCCGGGGCTCTGGCTCTGCTTCTGCGCGATAATGATGAAAACAAAGTAGGCGACTGAAATCAACAAGCTGAAAGCAAAGCCCACGGAGGTCTCGCGTCGTTGCGCCGTGACTCCGAGGGGAATGCCAACGAGAGCAAAGGTGAAGACCGCGATGGAAAGGCTGTAACGCATACTGATTTCCGTCTTCGATTCAGCGATGTTCCCCTTACTCATGGTTTCACCGCTGAGGCTATCTTTGCCAGTGTAAACCTCTTCCCAGAGCTTGCCCGTTTCCTTCATGCTGCAATTCACACGTTGGACTTTTTCTTTAAGCTCCTTCAACGACATCGAAATGAACGTCTCCCGCATGTAGAGGGATTGCAGGTCGTTAATGAGATTGGAGTCCGGCTTGTCAGACTTGCCCGCCATGTCGATCATGGAGTTTTCGAGCCGCAACTGAAACTGATCATTGCCCGCCTGATACTCCACATAGGCTCTGGCAGCGCGCGTGTAGGTTTCGCGCTTACCTTGAGATGTCTTGAAAATTTCCACGTCCGTAAGCTTGTTTCCGTCGCGCTTCCGCGTGTAGATGCGGTAGCCAGGAAGCTGATCAAACACTTTCCCAGCCTGGAAAAGTTCTGCGGGATTCTGCGCCACCACTTCGTAGAAGAGGCTCTTAATTTTGGCTTTAGAGAACGGAACGATCTCCGTGTTTACATAATAGCAAACCACCGATAGCGCGCCAGCCATCAGGAACACTGGGACACAAAGACGCGCCATAGACATCCCTGTCATGCGCAGTGCGGTGAGCTCGTTATCAGCGGAGAGACGGCCAAAGACCAAGAGAATGCTGGTCAGGAACGCCCACGGAATCGTGAAAATAAGCGAGTAGGGAATGACGTAAATGACGAACATCGCCACGGCGCTGAGCGGAAGGCTGGTGTTCCCCAGAAGCTGATCGAGCTTCTTAAAAATGTTCCCAAGAACGAAAACGCCCGTGAGCACGATGATACCCGTCAATGCAGCAGAGAAGACTTGGCGACCGATGTAGCGATCAAGGATGCGCACACGAAGAAAAGAGAACAGAGATGGCATGAAGCTGGTTTGAATGATTACTCTGCGAGCTTTTTATTCGTTTTCAAAACGGACGATGGTCTCGCCATCTTTCTGCAAGTGCAGTTGGTCACGGGCCATGATCTCTAAGTATTCAGGATTCGTCTTGATGAGTTCCAGCTTCTCACGCAGGCGATCCGTCTTGGCTTTGGCCTCATCCCGCTTGGATTCCAGCGCCAGCACCACCTCGTGCTTGCCCGCTTCCTCACTGAATGGGGGCCACCAAATCAGTGCGGCCAAAGGAATGAACAGCAGCGCTATAATGTAGCGATTCAAGCGCACGAGCCTAGCGAGGAGACTCGGGCGCTCCTCTTCCGGGTGGTCAAATCCGAATTCCTCGTAGGCCATAATGCGCAGAGTAACCACTACACCTTCATGCGTCCACCATAAATCGCGTCATCACCCAATTGCTGCTCGATGCGCAGGAGTTGGTTGTATTTCGCGATCCGGTCGGAACGGCTGAGGGAGCCCGTCTTGATCTGTCCACAGTTCGTCGCGACGGCGAGATCAGCAATCGTTGAATCTTCCGTTTCACCGGAGCGGTGACTGAGGACGGAGGTGTAACCGTAGCGGGTGGCCAGTTCCACGGAATCAAACGTCTCCGTAAGGGAACCGATTTGGTTCACCTTGACCAAGATGGAGTTTGCCACACCGAGGTCTATCCCCTTGCGGAGGAAGTCCACATTCGTGACGAAGAGGTCATCACCGACGAGCTGCGTGTTCGCGCCCATCGCATCCGTCAGAATCTTCCATCCATCCCAGTCGTTTTCAGCACAGCCGTCTTCGATGGAGATGATCGGATACTTCTTCTGAAGGCCCTGATAGTAGCTGACGAGTTCCGCTGCGCTGCGCACGCTCTTGTCAGACTTCTTGAACACATACTTGCTCTGTTCCTTATCCCAGAACTCGCTGGAAGCCACATCGAGAGCGATGAAGATGTCTTCACCCAGCTTGTAGCCCGCTTTGTCAACGGCCTGCGCGATCACTTCGAGCGCGTCGTCAGCGGACTTGAGCGTCGGGGCAAAGCCGCCTTCATCACCGACGGCGGTGCTCAGACCACGGTCGTGAAGGATCTTCTTGAGAGCGTGGAAAACTTCTGCGCCATAGCGGAGAGCCTCGCTGAAGCAAGGAGCGCCCTTCGGCATGATCATGAATTCTTGGAAATCAATCGGCGCATCCGAGTGAGCACCGCCATTGATGATATTCATCATCGGAACGGGCAAGACCTTCGCGTTCGGGCCGCCGAGATACTTGTAAAGAGGCAGGCCCAGAGCCGTTGAAGCCGCCTTCGCGACCGCCAGAGAAACACCGAGGATGGCGTTCGCACCGAGCTTAGACTTCGTCTTCGTGCCATCCAGCGCGAGCATCGCTTTATCAATGCCCACCTGGTCATCCGCGCTGAGTCCTTCTAGGTGCTCCGCGATGATGTCATTCACGTTCTCAACCGCCTTCAGCGTGCCTTTGCCGAGGTAGCGCTTCTTGTCTCCGTCGCGGAGTTCCAAGGCTTCGTGCTCGCCCGTGCTCGCGCCACTGGGGACAGCCGCACGACCGACAGCGCCGCACTCCAGCAGCACATCTACTTCCACAGTGGGATTGCCGCGCGAGTCCAAGATTTCGCGCCCGATGATTGAGGATATGATAAGGTCTTCCATGAGTCTATCTTTTGTAAGTAAGCCAATCCGCCGCGTGGTCAAGCGACAGGGCTGACAAACGCAAAAAAGCAGCGTGTTACGTGCCAAGGCGTTCAGGGGAACTGATTCATTCTAGGGACAGCCACCTTATCGGGTGAACGACTGGCTACTATGTCGGAAGCACCACGAGACGGCCAGCCTGGCAAAGCGTGCCCCATGCCAGAAGTGCCGCCGACGACAATAACAGATTGATGAGTGAGTTCGGAGTTCATGCGATGAATAAGAAACGTGTGCCGCTAATGGAGAGACACGCAAAAACGCTTATCCTTCGGATCAACCGACGGCGAGCGGGAAGCGTCGATGACACGACAGATGCCATGCGAGCCGTTGCCCGCACCTTCGCAGATGAGGGCCGGATCGTCGTGATCAGGGATGGCTGCGGTCAATCAGACTGTATCTTGTCCCGAGTCTGTTCACTTTGTTTTCCATTGATTCATAAATCACAGGCGGCACTTATTACCTAATGCCCACTGCCACCTCCACTCCTCCGCCCAAGCTCGAACCGTTGCGTTTGGAAATCGTCTTTCCCACGGGAAGGACGTTCAAGTCGGTTTCGAACCTTACGTGGGAAAACATCCCACCGCTGGCAGTTCTGACTGGTAAAAATGGCGTTGGAAAGACTCAGTTCCTAGAACTTCTGGCGTTCCGGCTGTCTGGAGCCAACCATTTCTTACCCGACGCGAATCAAGTTAAAGTCACGGTTTCGGATCCCGCAATCACTCCCGGCACGGTCGCCTTCTTACCAAACACATGGAACATTAGTGGTGGCAGTTCGGTGAGCATGGGCGGTCTCAGTTCGTGGAAAGAAGGTCTCTGGAACCAGATAAAACCTGAGCAGAACCAGAAGGATATTCGACACCAGAATCTCCGATACCGGGTGGCTAAGGCACTCAATCGCGAGAACCTTAATGGCCTCACCCCAGAGTCTTTCAAGGAGCTACTGCCAGACGATTTTTCATTCATGCTGGACGATTCCGATGTAAATGCCGGTCTAGCTCATGTCTTCATGGGCTATCGCTTCCATCGCCTGCAAGAATTGGAAAAGGGCACTCCTGAGGCAGAAATCCGCAACACGCTTGGGCCCGCACCTTGGCTCGTTTTGAATGAGGTGTTGAAAGTCGCTGATTTCCCATACGAAGTCATCTCACCCGTGGGCATCCCGCTCCTAGACACGTATAAAATCGAGCTCGTCGATCGGGCTTCAGGCGTGAAAATAAACCCTGGCGATCTCTCATCAGGCGAAAAGATGCTGTTACGCGTTGTGATGTGGCTTTACGGGTCGCAGCACCATCAGCGGTTTCCGAGGCTTATGCTCTTGGACGAACCGGACGCCCACCTTCACCCGTCGATGACAGGGGTGTTTCTGCATGTTCTCCAACAAGTCCTCGTCGAAAAATATGGGGTTCGAGTCATCATGTCGACCCATTCGCCTTCAACCGTCGCCTTGGCTCCAGAAGGCTCCATCTTTGAAATGGTGAAAGCCAACCCGCGCATCAGGCCTAGCACTAGGGAGAATGCGATTGGGATACTAACCGCGGGTCTCGTGACCGTCGCGCCGGGTTCGAGGTTTGTTCTGGTCGAGGATGAAAATGACGTGGAGTTCTACAATGCGATTCGAGACCTATTGACCGATTACGGCCCGAGCAAGGATCCAAGGGCGCTCGCACCTTCACCAACGATTGCCTTTCTTCCCGCTTCGGTTGGGAAGAAAAAAGAGAAAGTCTCCGGTGGAAATTCTGTCGTCAAAGGGTGGGTCGAAAAATTGAATGAGCCACCACTTGCGGAAATATTCCGAGGAATAATTGATCAGGATAGCGGGAACGCTGAGACCCCGCGAATCTCTGTCTTAGGCCGCTACTCATTTGAAAACTATCTCGTCGACCCATTTGTTATCTATGCGCATCTCCTTGCTCAGGGCAAAGCTCCGCCCATCGCGGGGATGGTGATTTCACCCGGGGAGGAACATCGAATCCGCACGCTTTCACAAGTTCAGCTACAGCAAATCGTCGATGCGATTGCGAAGCCTATCGAAATCGAGCGCAGTAAATCAGGCGCTGTCGATAACGCGGAAGTTCCTGTCGTTTTTACGAATGGTCTTTCCGTCAATTACCCGAAATGGATGATCACGACCCGCGGCCATGATTTGCTTCCAATATTTCAGAAGATATTTGGAAATCCCACATCGTTCTCGCCGCCGATTCTAATCCAAGTAATGCGCCGCGTCCGCCTCTTGCCCGTCGAGTTGGC
>JANYJH010000301.1 GCA_025361865.1 Phragmitibacter sp. | reverse complement strand
TGAAGGGGCTACGGGCATAGACCTTACCATTTGCTACGGAGTTCATGGCGCAACCCCCGCTGAGGGTGAGGTTATCACACTGATATTTTGCGTGAAGAGAAGCCAGCATGGCGAAGAAGGCCTCTTCATACATGGCTTGGATGGAGCGAGCGATATCCTTGTTCTTCTGCTCCAAAGGCTCGCTTTTCTGGCGGGTGGGGCCGAGCAGTTTCTCCAGCTCAGGAGTGAAAATGGTGCCGACCTCAGGCGAGCCATTATCCCAAGTGTAAGGAACAGCTTCGCGATGGTGGCGGAAGTATTTCAAGTCCAACTCATAGGTGCCATCTGCCTTTACGCGGACGATCTGGCGCATCTGCTCCAGATATTTCGGCTCGCCATAGGGGGCGAGGCCCATGACTTTGTATTCATCCCCGTAGTGCGGGAAGCCAAGCCATTGGGTCAATGCAGTGTAGAAGATACCGAGCGAGTGAGGGAAGTAAATGCGACCATCCACACTGAGTTCCTGACCGCGCCCCATGCCCCAAGCGGCGCTAGCGAAGTCACCCATTCCATCAACCGATAGATTGACAGCTTGATCAAATGGGCTGCACAGATAGGAAGAGGCGAGGTGGGAGAGGTGATGCTCAATGTGGTGCACTTCCGCTTTCATGGTCTGGCCCGCAAAGGCCTCAGCGATGGCGTCCCGAACGCTGCGAGTTTTGCCCAGCTTCTTTAGTCGCTCAACGATCAGCTTCGGCGAGGGCAGATGCTTGATGAGATGCAGCAGGCGGCGGCCATGATTGACCTTCGGATCGAGATTGATGGCGATGTGCTCCAGATCGCTAAAGTCTGCTCCGGCGACTTGGAGGCAATACTTCATCGACTCCGTAGGTAGCCCGGCCCAGTGCTTGATACGTCGGAAGCGTTCTTCCTCGACTGCAGCCAGCAATTTTCCATCCTTCAGAATAGCTGCGGAGGCGTCGCCGTGATAAGCATTGATACCTAAAACAAGAGACATGAAATGAGTAATGTGAGAAGCTTGGACGAGCCGTTCCGATTAAAGAATTGGTAGTCTGGCACGCTACCGCCACTGGTCGAGCGACCCGGCATTTTGAGGTGTGATTAGTATTATTCTCCCGCACATGGGGTGGGGGGACACTAATTCTAACAGTCCGCTAATAAATGCCAATGACAATTACGACAGATTTGTCCGCTCAAGGGATCACCACTACGTTTCCCCCTTGATAATCAAGGCATCTCTCACGCAATCCATGCTGCGCGGTCTTGGAGATATGGACGGGGACTTCCCCCATTTGAAAGCGGCGAAAGTCTGGCGCGGCATCTACTGGCATCCAATGCAACTGCCACCAGGCTTTGCCTTTGAGCGGGCCGCTGGCGCAGCGGATGTATTCGAGCGTGAGGATTTGCTGAGGATGATCCTCATGCTGCTCGTCCTGAATGGTGGCGAGGTAGTCACTAAAGGCATCCGTATAGATGACGCCGCAGGTGAGCTTTGAGAGGGTCATTCTTGGGTGGGGATTCGGACGTCAGCAAGATGCAGCGGGTCAATCAAGTGGCTACTGCATTAAACGAAAATGACGCGAGGCCCGTTGCCGGAACATCGCGTCACAAGGGGAATCTCAGACCGAATCAAGCCTTGGCGAAGAGATCAGCCACGGCGGTCCAATTCACCACATTCCACCAATCCGCGATGTAGCCTGGGCGCTTGTTCTGATGCTTGAGGTAGTAGGCGTGTTCCCAGACATCTAGGGCGAGGATCGGGGTGCCGGAGCCGTCCATGAGCGGATTGTCTTGATTAGGCGTGCTCAGGATGGCGAGCTTTCCGTCTTTCTTTACGAGCCAGGCCCAGCCGGAGCCGAAGCGGGTCACGCCTGCTTGGGCGAAGGCTTCTTTGAACGCATCGAAGCTGCCGAAGGCGGCGGTGATGGCTTCGCCGAGAGCGCCTGTGGGGCTGCCGCCGGTGTGTGGGGCCATGATGTTCCAGAAGAACGTGTGGTTCCAGTGACCGCCGCCGTTGTTGCGCACCGCAGGGCGGATGGCCTCAGGCACCTTGTCGAGATTCTTGCAAAGGTCGTCTATGCTCATGGCTTCGAGGTCGGCGTGACCAGCGAGGGCGGCATTCACATTGGTGACGTAAGCGTTGTGATGGCGGTCGTGATGGATTTCCATCGTGAGCGCATCAATGTGGGGTTCCAGCGCGTCATTGGCGTAAGGAAGGGGGGCGAGTGTATGAGCCATATTTTTGTTTGGTATTGGTTGGGTCTTAACTTGGTGATTCCGTAGCAGCTTTACGTTCAGCGGCAAGGGGGAAGGTGCATGAAGCTCGTGAGACTTGGATTCCCGAGAATCTGCACAGGCCCCCGCGACGTATCACTGGAATACCGCCATGCGCTTTCTGCTTCTCATCTCAACCCTGGCCCTCATCGGCTGCTCTACGATGCCTAAACAACCACCGCTTCGCACCGTGCCCCATGTGGATTTGAACCGCTACATGGGGAACTGGTATGTGATCGCGAACATCCCTTATCTGCTGGAGAAGGGGAAAGTCGCTACTTATGACACTTACTCGCCCCGTGCGGATGGCCGGATGAATAACGTCTTCACGTTCCGTAAGGGTGGCTTTGATGCTCCTGAGCAGAGCTGGAAAGGCGTCGCGTGGGTGGTAAATAAGGAGACCAATGCCGAGTGGAAAGTCCAGTTTGCCTGGCCTTTCAAAGCGAGCTACCTCGTGCTGGAGTTGGACCCAGAATATAAGTGGGCCGTGGTCGGCACACCCAACCGGAAACTAATTTGGGTGCTCTCGCGTGAGCGTGCTCTTAGCGATCCAACCTACGCCGAAATCCTCAAGCGAATTCAGGCACAGGGGATTGATCCGGCAAAAATCGCCAAGGTGCCGCAGCCCGCTAAATAGTCATCATCCGCAGGCTCGGCCTGATGGAGGGATAAGCGGATTCGTTGCTTGAATGAAAGCGTGGCGGACGTTATTACCGTTCAGCTTTCCTTCACATGACTCCACTCGATTCAGGCCGCCTCGGCGACATCCTCATGGCTTTCCTCAGCATCCTCTTTGAGGGTGCGCCATACATCCTCGTCGGCACGATGCTGTCTGGTTTCATTGATGCCTTCCTGCCTGCGAAGCTGCTGGATCGGATGCTGCCGAAGAACAAGGTGCTGGCCACCCTCTCCGCAGGTTTCATGGGACTCATCTTCCCAGTCTGTGAATGCGCCGTCGTCCCCGTCGTGCGTCGGCTCGTGCAGAAAGGATTGCCCATCTCCTGCGCGATGACCTACCTCCTTTCCGCGCCGATCATCAATCCCATCGTCATCATCAGCACTTGGACCGCCTTCCAAAATCCGTCCAATCCCGCTGACATGAGCCATCTCATCATGACCGTCGGACGTGTGTCGCTCGGCTATCTCATCTCCGTCCTCGTGGGCTTGGTGCTGCTCAATAAGAAACCGGGGGACATCCTTCACGCCTTCATCGTTCGTGGCATTACGACCACCCCCACAGACGATGGTCACGATCATACGCCCGTGCGCGCCTTTGATGCGAAGCTCGTTCAGGCCATGCGCACGGCTATGAGGGACTTCCTGGACACCGCCATGTATTTCACCATCGGCGTCGTCATCACCAGCGTCTTCAATACTCAGGTGGATCAGAGCAAACTACAACTGGTCGCGGGGAATGATTTCCTCGCCGCTCCAGCGCTCATGGGACTCGCCTACATCTTGGCATTGTGCAGCACCTCAGATGCCTTCATTGCCGCACCCATGCAGGCCTTCAGCTACACAGCGAAGCTCGCCTTCCTCGTCTTCGGCCCCATGCTCGACATCAAGCTCACCTTCATGTATGCTTCAGTATTCAAACGTGGCTTCCTCATCAAGCTCGCCCTCTCACTCTTCATCCTCGTCGGAGCTCTGAGCGGACCTTGGGCTTGGCTGATGAAAAGAATCTTTAGCAGCTAGTTGGCAGTAGTCAGGAGTGAGTAGCCAGTTCAACTTTTCAACGCTTCAACGCTTCAACCTTTCAACCCCTTATGAAAACCTCACGTATCGGCACCCATCTTCTTAGCGTGCTCCTCCTTCTCCTCTGGGGCGGCGTCATGATCTACTTCCATGCCAGTGGTCGGTTGGCCAAAGGCGAGTATGTCAGTAAGAACGGCATCTTCACGACGATGGTGCTCGTGGGAGGCATCGGCTGTGTGACGCTCGCTTTGTTTAATCTCGCCACGATGGGAGCTAAGGAAGAGGACTGTTGCGATCACGATCATGGGCATGACCACGATCACAGCACTTGTGGGCACGATCATTCACATGCTCATGCGGAAGACTGCGGCCATGATCACAGCCAGAAGGAAAGCTGCTGCGGTCACGATCACGGCCATGATGATCACGCGCATCATCATGAGCCATCTCACGATGACCACGCCGATCATGCCCACGGAATCCTTGAGGAAAGCGGAGCCTTGGGCCGCATCGTCGCCATCATGATCCTCGTGGTGCCGATCACTTACGCCTCCATTAATTCCCCTGACGGTTTCAAGAACGTGCAGACCATCGCGAACAAAGGCGTCTATAACCAGACCTACAAGACCGACGCGATGGCAGGTAAATTTGATCTTAACAAAGCTGACGCGCCAGCAGCTCCCGTGGCCAAGCCAGCCGTTCAGGACACCCCTCCCGCCGCTCCTCTGAAAGCCGCAGGAGACAGCCCACCGCCAGCAGTCGCAGCAGTGGCCAACAACCCACCACCTGCCGCGCAAACGAAGAGTCTCGGTAGCTTCACCTTGAAGGATCTCGAAGCCCAAGTGCCGAAGAGCAAGGACGGGAACTTCATGCTGGAAGTGCCAGAAATCTATTACACCGCTGGGGATAAGGAAGTGCAGGGAGTCCTCACTGGGCAGTCCGTCGAGACCATCGCGCAAGTCATCCCTGAGAAGGTCAATAACGAGAAAGGCACCCGCGTCCGCATCTTCCGTATGTTGATTCAATGCTGCGCCGCTGATGCCCGCCCGTATTCCGTGCCCGTGGAGTTCGCCGAGAAAGCGCCTCAGTTGAAGGACATGAGCTGGGTGAAAGTTATCGGCAAGATGGGCTACCGAAAAGAAGGGGATCAAACCGTCCCCGTCATCATGGCCACCAGCATGACCGCAGCGGCGGAGCCGGATAACAAGATGGTCTATTGATTCAGGAGTAAATACTTCTCCCGCCACACCCGACGCGGAATCTTCCCGCGTTCGTTCGTGTCCAATTCTCTACAAAACCAAAAGCGCCTTGGTGACTGCCATGAGGCTAGCCGCTCACCCAGCCAGTTCATTAGTTGCTCACTGGTGATCGCCACCTCCGCATTCACACACGCGACGGTTTCTTCACATCGGCTGGCATCGTAACTCGGCACGCCGAAGACCACGCAATGCCGCACGCCGGGGCAGGCCAGGATAGCGGCTTCCACATCGGCTGGGTTCAGCTTGCGGCCAGCGATATTGATCGCATCGCTCACGCGACCGCGCATGAGAACTTGGCCATCCTTGAGTTCAACGAGATCGCTCGTGATGAATCTCCCTTCGCCCAGCGCCTCATCCCTTTGCGGCCAGTAGCCGACCCCAGTAGCAGCACTATGAACGACGAGACAGCTCTCCTCATTCATGCTTAAACGCACTCCATTCATCGCCATCCCAGCGAGGCTGCAATCCGCACGCGGCGTGTCCGATTCATCATAAGCGATCCCGCCGCATTCACTGCTGCCGTAGAAGTTATGAATCTTCAGGCCGCATTCGTCGAACACCGCCTTTTCCAGTTCCAGAGGCAAGGGAGCACCCGCAGAGATAGCGAGCGCGATGGAGGCTTGATTGAGCAAGCCCGTCTGCCGCCAAGCCCGCCACATAGCGGGAACGGCAGGCAGCGTGAAGCGTTGATTCAAGGCGAAGGCTGCCCGCAATGATCCCGGCAAAGCATCCGGCACGATGACCATCGGATGACCTTGCAACAGCAGTGGCAGCACCAGATTGGAGAAGCCGTAACTATGCGCGAGGCTGATGATGGCGAGGTTAGGGAAAGCAGTATCGAGCTTTATGCTCGCCTTGATATTCGCTGCGTCAGCGATGAGCTGATCCGCGCGAAACATGACGCAACGCGGTTCACCCGTGCTGCCGGAAGTGAGCTTCAAGTGAACGATGTCATCAGGTATCCCTGTTATGTCGGGAAGAGTCGTCAGCTCCCGTTCTGCGGGGCAGAGCACCGCACCATCACGCCAAGCCCGCAGTGTTTGAATGAGGAATGAGAGCGTGCCCTCACGAATGCTGGCGGGGTGAAGAGCCCCTCTTTGTAACGGCGGTTGTTGATCAAGCGCGGCCTGTAAATCTGCGAAGGTATGCTTCACGCCCGTGGTCGCATCTTGAAGCGCCACGTCATCAGCGCATCGCTCCAGGGTGAGCTTCCACGAATCAAACAACATCACTTCTGCCTAGCGTGACCGCGCCGATCCCGCAAGTGAGATCGCGGCATCCCTTTGATCAACGGCAGCGTTCTTACTTGAGAGTTTTCCAGCATCTACTAACGACGGATATGCCCCATCCTCCCGCCAGAAATCAGGTTGTCCCGCACCGGGTAGCGATCACCGGCGCAGGCATCATCACCTCAATGGGCATTGGCTGGGCAGAGAATGCAGCAGGCTTTCGCGCGGGCAGAATGGCCTTGCGGGACATCACGGTTTTTGATTCCTCCAAGCAGCGTGTGCATCGCGGAGGAGAAGTCGTTTTCGACAAGCCGTTACCCCCGAATCATCTCACTGCGCGTCAGCTCACGAGACTGGATCGCGCCTCAAAGCTGCTCGTCTATGCGGGCCATGAAGCCCTGCAACAAAGCGGCTGGAAGGCTGATGAACTGGCCTCTGGAAACATCCCCATCTGTCTCGGAACCAGCGCGGGCGCGATGGCGGTCGGTGAGACTTACTATCAATCCAAGATCACGACACCGGGGCGAACCAAGGGCCTTGCTGAGAAAGTCATGCTGTATCAACCGCACACGCAGGCCCAGTTTCTCATGGATGCTCTGGGCGTGCAGGGGCCGCTGACGATCATCACCAATGCCTGTGCTTCGGGCGCGAATGCCATCGGTCATGCGTTCCGTTTGATCAAGACGGGACGGGCCACGCGAGCGATTGCCGGCGGTTATGATGCGCTGGCAGAAATGGTTTTTGCAGGCTTCGATTCCTTGCAAGCATTGAGCACGACAACACCGCGCCCCTTTGATGCGAATCGCGATGGCTTGGCGCTTGGAGAAGGTGCGGGCGTGTTGATGCTGGAGCGCTATGAAGACGCCGTGGCGCGTGGTGCGGACATCCTCGCGGAGGTGGTCGGTTATGGAGCGAGCACGGATTTGCACCACCTCACGCAACCGCATCCTCAAGGCGACGCGGCCCTGCTGAGCATGAACCGAGCCTGTGAAGAGGCGCAGGTTTCACCAACTGAAATCCAATACATCAACTCCCACGGCACGGGCACTCCGCTCAATGATGTCGCGGAAGGCATGGCCATTCAGCGTTGGGCGCGCGCGCACGTCAGCCAACTCATGGTGAGCAGCACGAAGGCGAACATCGGCCATCTACTAGGCGGTGCAGGCGCAGTCGAAACGGTCATCTGTCTGCTGGCGATGCGTGACGGCTTTGTGCCACCAACACCGACCATTGAGACACTTGATTCCATCTGCACCTTCGATCTGGTCCGTGAATCGAGAGAAGCAAAACTCGACTGCGTGCTCACGAATTCCTTCGGCTTCGGCGGAGCGAATGCGACGCTCATATTGAAGGCATCGAGGCATCGAGGTATCGAGGCATCAAGTTCTGAAATAGCTGCGGATTCTTTTCATCCTTCATCCTTACGCCTTCCTCCTTTCATTACCGGTTGGGGCGCTGTATCGCCCGCCGGATGGAGTGCTGGTGCCTTGATCGAAGCCGTTCAGGGGAAGTCTCCTTTGCCCTGCAAGACGGAGCAGCGCGAGGATGCTCCCGCGCGGCGCATTCGTCCCGTGCCGCAGCTCACGGACATCCCTGCGTGGATGAAGCAGCCGCGATTCCGCCGCACGACCGCCGTGGCGCGTCATGCCGTTCATGCAGCGGTGGAGGCTTTGGGAGTAGAGAGACTGGCGCTTGTGCAAAGTGGCGCGCTACGTGTCGGCGTGATCTTTTGCAGCATGAACGGCTGCGTGCAGTTCAGTCGCCGCTTCTTCGCGGAGGTGAGGGAGAACCCGATGTTCGCCAGCCCCATCCTGTTCCCTGAGACCGTTTATAATGCGCCATCAAGCCATCTGGCGGCGTTGCTCGGCTCATCAGAAATCAATTACACGCTGGTCGGCGATAGCGCTCAATTCATACGCGGAATGGAACTGGCCGCGCAATGGCTGGAAGACGGACTGGTGGACGGTTGCCTAGTGGTGGCCGCTGAAGAACTGGACTGGGTTTCTGATGAAGCGCTGATGTTATTTGGCAAGACTACCGTGGCGGCGGAAGGAGCCGCAGCAGTGTTTATTGAGCGCGACTTAGGGGGGGGGAACTTGAGGAAGGTGAGGCTGGAGCGAGTGACCCAGGCTTGGACTTATGGCAATGGAATGCCGCGTGAGAAAGCGGCGCTGTTAATCAAGGATGAGTTGAAGTCTGATGAAATGAAAGGGGCTTTGCTCTGTGATGGCCTTGGCTCTGGTTCGCGGGCGGATCGCGCTGAGGTGCAGGCGTGGCGTGACTGGGAGGGGCCGCGTGTCAGCGTCCGCGAAGTCGTCGGTGAAGGCTTCAGCGCGACCAGCGGTTGGCAGACGGTCGTGGCCTGCGAAGCCTTGCAAACAGGGCCATGCGACACAGCCATCATCAATGCCGTAGGGCTGTCAGAGCAGGCGGTGGGAGCCGTCTTAAAAGTGTAGCCTGACTCTCCAGAGTCGGGAATCAGTGACACAGTGCAGACTCAGCATCCATGACCCGACTCTGGAGAGTCAGGCTACAATCTTATTTCCATTCGCAACTCCTCACCGTCTCTTCATCCTCCACCCATGAGCGTCTCATTAATCACTGGTGGCAATGGCGGGCTGGGCCTCGCGATTGCCCGTGGCTTTCTGGAAGAATCCGCAGTCAACCAAGTCTGGCTGGGCGTGCGTGCTCGGCGGGACAAGGCGGAAGCGCTGGCTGCGCAGTTCCCGGATCGCTGCCAGCTCGTGACCTTGGATGTAACGCTTGAAGCGGGCTGGAGCGCAGCCATTGCACAGATCATGGAAGCCTCATCACGGCTGGATGTGCTGGTTAATAACGCTGGGCATCACGATGACACTTTGCTCGCGATGATGTCAGATTCGCAGTGGCAGGAGGTGCTGCAAAGCAATCTCACCGGCACGTTCAACGGCTGTCGCGCCGCCGTGAAAACCATGATGGGACAGCGCTTCGGGCGCATCATTAATATCTCTTCCCTCAGCGCGCTGTTCTCGCCCGCAGGCCAGACGAACTACGCTGCGGCGAAGGCGGGTATGATCGGCCTCACGCAAAGTCTCGCTAAAGAAGTGGCGCGTGCAGGCATCACGGTGAACGCCATTTGTCCCGGTTACATCGAGACGGAAGCGCTGGGTGCGATGAGCGCTGAACAGCGCAAAGAGGCGGCCATGCGCGTGCCTATGCGTCGCCTTGGCAAGCCGGAGGAAGTGGCCGCCGCCGTGCTGTTCTTAGCCTCAGCCCAGGCTTCGTATATCACGGGAGCGACGCTGAAAATAGATGGCGGCATCTTGTGATGAGTTGGAGCCGCTCCACCATTGCAAACCTATCCCAACTACTGCAAACTCCCTAAATGTCTGAGCTTAAACAACAAATCAAACAAGCGATGGTGGAAGAACTCATGCTGCCGCAGACGGCGGATGAGATCTCTGATGAAGCCCCGATCTTCTCACCGCAGGGGCTCGCGCTGGATAGCGTGGATGCCTTGCAGCTCGTGGTGGCGATTGAGAAGCGCTTTGGTTTGAAAATTGCGAATGCTGAAGCCGCCCGAACGGCGATGCAAAACGTAAATTCCATCGCGGCAGCCATTGAGGCGAACCGAAGCTGACTTATGAATGCGGACTACGATGTCATTGTGATTGGAGGTGCCTTCGCGGGTGCCAGCACCGCATTGATGTTGAAGCGGCAACGCCCGCAGACGAGGATTCTGATCGTCGAACGGGCCACGGTTTTTGATCGTAAAGTCGGCGAGTCCACTTCCGAAGTGGGGGCTTGTTTCATGACGCGCTTCCTGCGCATCACGCATCATTTGGATCGGCATCATCTGCCGAAGCAGGGGCTCCGCATGTGGTTCAATGATGATCAAAACGAATGCCCCACGATGTGCTCGGAGGTCGGCAGTTACTATCAGTCACGCCTGCCTACGTATCAGTTGGATCGCGCCGTCTTGGATGCGCATCTGCTGGATCTTGCGGTGAAAGCTGGCTGTGAATTACGCCGTCCGGCCAAGGTCACGGAATGGGTTCAGGAGACGCCGCAGAAGAACATCCTGACTTACGAACATGAAGGCGTGACGCAAACGGCGACTTCCAGATGGATCGTGGATGCCAGTGGAAAAGCGGCCATGATCGCGAGGAAGCTCGGGCATTGGCGTCGGCTTGAATCGCATCCCACGAATGCAGTCTGGGCGCGCTTTGAAGGAGTCGCTGATCTGGATAGCTATCAACTCGCGGAGAAGTATCCGGCTTGGGCCAATGCCACGCGCTGCGGTCGCAATCCGGCCACGAATCACCTGACGGGCCGTGGCTGGTGGTGCTGGATCATCCCGCTCAAAGACGGCGCGGTGAGCCTTGGACTGACGTATGATCGTCGGCTGTTTTCCTTGCCAGAAGGGGCGGACTTGGGCGCACGCCTGAAGGCTCATGTCATGCAGCATCCCATTGGCAAGCTGATGTTTGAGCACGCCACGCCCATCGCTGGAGATACGCGGGCTTATGGCCATCTCCCTTACTACTCGGAGAAGATCGCTGACGATGGCTGGTCTTGTGTGGGCGATGCTGCAGGCTTCATGGACCCGCTTTACAGTCAGGGACTCGACTACGCTGGCCACACTGTTTGCGCCTCGTTGCGTCTGATCACGAAGGCTCTTGATGGCATGGACGTGACGGGCGATGCCGCGAAGCTCAGCGCTGATTTTAATGAGAGCTACATGCGCTGGCAGGAATCTCTTTATCTGAACAAGTATCATTACCTCGGCGATGCGGAATTGATGCGCGTCGCCTTCCTGCTGGATCTGGGCTTCTACTTCGTCGGCCCCGTTCGCTTGGTGCATGATTTCTTGGATGAAGAGATGAGCCTGCTGCCTTATGCGGGGAAGGTTGGCGGAGTGGTGGCCAAGATCATGAGTCTCTATAACCGACGCCTGTCCCACATCGCGGAACGTCGCTGGGCAGCGGGTCAATACGGGCGCAAGAACACTGGAATGCGCTGGCTGCTGAAGCGGGGCTTTGCGCCGGATGCGACGATCCGCCGGACGATTTATGACGGCCTCAAAGCGTGGCTGATGGTGGAGCTTCATGCGCTCACATTGCCCCGCCTTACGGAACCTGTTGCGAAGCCCGCCCCCGGTGCCAGCTTGATTTGAACCCACTGACTCCAAGCCAAAGAATGCCTGACATGTGGGACGCGATCATCATCGGAGGAGGGCCAGCCGGTTCTTCAACTGCGATCAAAATGAGCCAACTGGGCCGCAAGGTGCTGGTGCTAGAGAAGGAGAAATTTCCGCGCTTCCATGTGGGCGAATCCCTGCTGCCCTACAACCGCACGATCTTCGATGAACTCGGCGTGTGGTCGAAGATTCAAAGCGCGGGCTTCATGGTGAAGCGTGGCGCGCAGTTCTGGCTCGGCGATGGGACGAAGCGGGTTCGCGTGACCTTTGCGCAAGGCATCTTCACAGAGTTCCCTGAGGCGTTTCAAGTCGAGCGTTCGCGCTTTGATCAAATCCTCCTCGATCATGCGAGCGAGTGTGGCGCGGAGGTGCGTGAGGAATCCACCGTGCTCACCCATGAAGTGCTGAATGACCGGACGCGAGTGAAGTATCGCCGCGCCGATGGCACTGAAGAAACCGTGGAAGGCAAGTTCATCGTGGATGCCAGCGGGCTGAGCAATATGACGGCCAATGCCGGCGGCCAGCGCAGCTACTATGAGGAGCATAAGAAGGTCGCGATCTATGGCCACTTCGACAACGCACTGATGCCTGATGGGGATCAGCTCGGCGACATCCTGATCATTCGCCGACGAAACTCCTGGTGCTGGATGATCCCTTTGAGCGCGACGAAAACCAGCGTGGGCCTGGTGCTGGACCGCACTGATTTCCAGGCGATGAAGCTCACGCCTGAAGAAGCCTTTGCGCAGGCGATGGAGAACACGCCGGAGATGAAGCGCAGACTGGCCACAGCTACCAAGACCATGCCGCTGCATGTGGCGCGGGATTTCTCGTATCGGAATGCCACCCTTGCTGCACCACGAATTATGCGCGTCGGTGATTCCGCAGGATTCATTGATCCGATCTTCTCCAGCGGCGTCTTCCTGGCCATGCAGAGCGGGCGTGATGCGGCCTGCGTGATTCATGAAGCCCTAGCCAAAGACCAGCCCATGACCTCCGCGATGAAACGCTATGAGAAAAACGTGCGCCGGCGCATCGGCATCTATTGGGAGTTCATTGAGAACTACTATACCCATGCGTTCACGGAGTTGTTCTTCCAGCCGCAACCCGGCTTAAATCTGCCATCGTCCGTGAATGCCGTGCTGGCAGGGCGCACCGAGCTTCCCTGGGGCGCGTGGTGGAGGCTACGCATCTTCTTCCTCCTCGTGTGGTTGCAGCGACGCCATCCCATCGCGCGACCGTTTGCACAGTCATCAATTTGATAGGGAAGACTTGAGTAGCTCGATGGCATTCCCGCCCGTTTCGCGGCCCTTCTCCATCATCACGTAGCGCGCCTTGCCGGGTAAAAGTCCCGGATGTGCCGTGGTGGTGACGAGTTCAATGATGCGCTTCCCGCTACGCGCGGCTTCCTTCCGGCGCAGCGCCATCAGCGTCTTCGTGCTCGTGTCATGACTGGCTGCCATGCCAGAGGCCAAGGTGGGCCATTTCATAACCATCTCCGTGCCGGCGCTGTGTTCGATCCGATGAATCAAAATGGTGTCCACAGTGTCGTCATCCAGCCAATGCGTGAAGGGCGTGTCATTGGCCACACCGCCATCGCACCAGCGCTCGCCATTGATGACGCGATTGCAGAAGAGACCGGGGATGGAACAACTGGCGATCACCCATTCTGCGGCGTCGCCTTGGTGGATCATCACGCTTTGGCGTTGCGTGAGATTCGTCAAAGCCACCTGCACGCGCGGGTTTTGGAAGTCTTCCAGCTTGGCCCCCTTGAGCCGCTCGCGCAGGAAGGCCACGGCATTGTTCCCAGATAGAATGCCTGAGCTGTAAAGGCAGGAGGCCACACCGGGAAGTCGCAAGGGCGCGGCCCAGTCCCAGAAGCAGCTCCTCATGCGGGGCTGCATGACGAACTGTTCCAGCTCGGAGCCTTGCAGACCTGCGCCACAGAGAACGGCGGACAAGGCACCTGCGGAAGTGCCTGCGACCTGCGCTGGAAAAATCCCCGCTTCATGCAACGCAGCCATGAAAGCGTTATGCGCGTAGAAGCCGAAGAAGGACGAGCTTAGAGCCACCGCAAGACCGGGTATGGGGCTGGGGGGAGTGGGATTCACGGGAGGAGTCATAGCGATGAGGAAGCGGATTTCTCCGCGAGTTGAAGTCCGGTTTGCCTGCGATGCAATGCCAGCCAGATGCCGCCGATCAAGCCCCATACGCCCACGGCGGCGAAGCCGAGGAGGGAGACGGCGAGCGCACCAGAAGCACCGAGCGCGAGCTGTTTACCCAGTAATTCTACGAACAGATTTTCCCGAACGCCGATCCCGCTGATGCTGATGGGCAGCGCGGTGACGACCTCCACCACAGGCATAACGGCCATGAGCTGCCGCACCGGAATATCATAGCCAGCCGCTTCACCCGCAGCCCAGTAGGCGGCATAACCACTGAGCAGACTGAGGATGGAAATTACCTGCCCTTGGTAAAGTGCGGACGTGTGATGGCGCAGATAAGCAAACGGCATCAGGGGACGGATCATGAAGTCAAGGCCCAGCCGATCCCGGAAGAGCCCTTGCATCTTCGGCTGATGAATCATCCACAAGCCCATGAAGGTGGCCATCCCCAAGAGGCCGAGCACGATGTCCGCACTCGTCAGCACCGCTGGGGAAAGTAGGCTACCATTGGCCGTGAGCCACGCGCTTTGTGGTCTGGTGATGATGAAATAGAGGATGGCCCCGCCCATCAGGCCGCTGACGTGATCCAAGAAAATGGAAGTGATGATGGCCTTCTTACGATCAGGAAATTTCCGTGAGAGCAGTAACAAACGCAGGCCATCCGCGCCCAACGGTCCCAAGAAATAGAGATTGAAGAAGTCCGCGAAGAGCGTCAATCGCATGGCCTCACTCGGTTTCACGGGAAGGTCATGAATCTTCAAAAATACCTGCCAACGCAAGGCCCATCCGATGACCGATAACCCACCAAACATCAGCGCTGCGAGCACCCAGGGCACGCTCAAGGATGAAAGCGAAAGCGAGGCTGCCGGACTGAAGTCCACCCGCCGCACCGCAAATACCAACAAGCCGACGCCGATGATGAGGCGAAGGATGAAGAAGAAATGGCGGAGCATGGGAAAGGATGAAGGATGAAGGCGGAAGCATGAAGTGAAAGCGCACTTCTCAACAGCTCACAAGCAGTGTTGGATAAATTCCGTAGGGGTAATCGGCTGTGGTTTGTAACCAGAGCCAATAAGGGCATCGAAATGATGATCAGACGTGATGATGTAATCCGCGTTGGATACGATAGCGCAGTCCGCAAAGGCATCGTCATCGGGATCACCTGTGATCATGTGGAAGCGGTAATGAGGACCAATGTTCAGAAGGGTGCCGTGCAATAGGTTGATCAAGCTCAGAAAGCTCCAGACATCTTCCCAGCGCTCAGGGTTAGCGTAGCGTAGAACCACTTCCTCGTATTCGAGAAGGATGGGAGTTGATACAGCCAGCTCCAGCCTTCCATATCGCAGAGCTTCGCGCAGTTGGCCGAAAGGTGACGACCTCCCAAAGAGCTGAATCAGGGCATTCGTATCAAGAACCACAATCATGGTATCCGGCGCAATCCCAAAGCGATACGAGCCTCACGAATCATCTCAGGCAGACGCGCGAGCTTCCCATTCGCACGGTCTTCATCAAAACCAGCATTGAGACGGTCACTCACCTCATCCAACTCCAGTTCCATCGCCACCCGATGGAGCACGAGCAGGCTGTCATTGCGCAGCTTATCCACCTCCGCATGTAACAGAGGACGCAGCTTCTCTGGATCAACAGTTGCGGCAGTCAGTGAACTCATGGTTCGAGAATGCCACACGGTGTTTCCCAGCGCAAGGAACAGAAATAAGGGCACCGATGAGGAGGCGAAAAACAAAGAGGTTATGACCAGACTTCTATAGCGACACTTGCCAAATCAGGCTTGGCGAGTCATGCTAGTGGTCATGGTGGAAATGACGACATCGCTGGATGAGGGTAAGCTGACGAATCCTCTTCTTCTCGAAGTCCTGAGAGATGCAGTAGCGATTCAAGACCGCTTTGTGCCGGAGCCGATGTTGAAAACAACGGGGCAGGGCGTGCTAAAGAGTCGAGGTGTCGAAGGGTTATTGGCTGACGCTGAAGAACTGAGAAACAAGTATCAGAGGAAAGATGGCACCCGACTTACGCGATGAGTGGCTTGAGCCTTTTGATTGGAGCTACGTGACGCAACTCAACGCGCAACTATGCCAGTTGAAGAATGCCTTGCACAAGCCAACCTCGGATGGCTATGACGAAGCACGCCATCTTTGGGAAGAGTCTCGTGATAAAATCCTGACGATTGAGGAAGCCCTCATCGTATGCTATCGCTGTCATCAGCTTGGTCCCTTTTGCTTCTTCAATGGAAACACGTTTGTGGCTATCGCGCGGGGCTTCATCAAGCCAGTGCTTGAGCACCTGATGGATGATGACGGAATGAAAGCGGCGATGTTCAGAAGCGTTGTCGGTCACTTCGTGGCAGGAACCGAGGGGCTGGAAGAATTGAGACAGGCGATCAAGGAAGCGCTTAAGAAATAGAACGGACTACCTCTTCGCCACCAGATCGTAACCGCGCCAGTCGCCGATGGTCACGTCTGCGAACTCACCTACGGGCAGGGCCTTGTCCACGAAGACGGTGCCGTCAATTTCAATGGCGTCCATCTGAGTGCGGGCCACGCCAGTCGTCTCTACGAGCACGCGAAGACGCTTGCCGACCTGCGTCGCATTGAACTCTTCAGCGCGCTTTTGGAGCACGGCCATGGCCCGATTCCAGCGGCTCTTCCGCGTGGCGTGGTGGAGATGGCCGTCCATCTTGTCAGCACGCGTGCCTTCTTCACGGGAGTAGTTGAAGACGCCGGCGCGCTCGAATTTCGACTCTTCCATGAAGGCGAGAAGCTCTTCAAAGTCTTCCTCCGTTTCACCGGGGAAGCCGACGATGAAGGTGGTGCGAATGGCGATGTCCGGGATGCCCGCGCGCATCCGCTTGATGAGATCACGAATGTAAGCGCCGTTCGTTTCGCGCTTCATCAGCGTGAGCATGTGATCGCTGATGTGCTGCAAAGGAATGTCCACATAGCGGGCGACCTTCGGGCATTCAGCGATGGTTTGGATGAGTTCATCACTCCAATGCGCGGGGTGCGTGTAGAGCAGGCGAATCCAGAAATCTCCTTCGATCTCGTTCAACTCACGGATCAGCGTGGACAAGCTCTCACCCTTCGTGGAATCAACGCCACTGCGCGGGTTCGGGCGTTGCCCCTCCCATTTGTCCATGCCGAAATAAGTCGTGTCTTGAGAGATGAGATTGATCTCCTTCACGCCGCTTTTCACGAGGTCGCGCACTTCACGAACGACGGATTCCTGGGTGCGGCTGCGATGTTGACCGCGAATTTTTGGAATGATGCAGAAGGAGCAGGGGTGATTACAACCCTCAGCGATCTTCACATAAGCCGTGTGCTTGGGCGTCAGGCGGAAACGCGGCGTATCGTAATCAGGAATGTATTTGGGCTTCAGCGTGACGTGGTTTTCTGGCCCCTCTTCATCCTTCATCCTTCCGCCTTCATCTTTTCTGAGGAGTCCTTCGATGATGGGCGCGACTTGTGTGAGCTGGTCGAGGCCGATGAAGGCGTCCACGTCTGGCATGAGATTGAACAGTTCCTGAGAGAAGCGTTGAGCCATGCAACCGGCCACGATGATCTTCTGCTTCGCCCGCTTTTCCGAGCCGTCCCGACCATCCACGGCGTCATGCACGCTGGCGATGGATTCCTTCTTCGCCATATCAATGAAAGAGCAGGTATTGATGATGAGCACATCAGCATCTTCCGGCTCTGGCGTCATGGTCATGCCCGCTGCATGGAGGTGACCAATCATGATTTCAGAATCAATGAGATTCTTGGCGCAACCGAGGGAGACGAGACCGACTTTGATCATAGGGGGGCGAGCGTAGCACATCGCGGGCGATGGGAAAGCGTGAAGACGATTGTTCAGCAAACGAGTCATTTTGCCTAGCTAGTTTCTCTGGCTTCCACGCTCTGAGCCACCATCCTAATTGCGTGATGAATCGCGTGCGCTAGCTTGAAGGAATGCTGATTGATGTCATCACCTTGTTCCCTGAAGTCGTTACCGTGCCGCTGAACGCGAGCATCATGGGGCGGGCTCAGGAGAAGGGGGCGCTGCAGCTTCGGGTGCATGATTTGCGCGAGCATGGCCGGGGCAAATACCGTCAGGTGGATGACATGCCATACGGTGGTGGACCGGGCATGGTGATGAGGCCGGAGCCGATCTTCGCGCAGATCGAGGCACTCAAGACGCCGCAGAGTCGCGTGATTTTCATGTCGCCCCAAGGCCAACGCTTTGACCAGGCGGCGGCGCATCGGCTCAGCGCGGAGCCGCATTTGATCTTCCTCTGCGGCCACTATGAAGGTGTGGATCAGCGCGTAGTGGAGGCGCTGGTGGATGAGGAATTGAGCATCGGCGATTATGTTCTAACCAATGGAGCTATCGCGGCTGCCGTCGTGGTGGATGCCATCGTGCGGCTGCTACCGGGGGTGTTGGGTGATGAGCAATCCGCCGTGCAGGAGTCCTTTGGTGAGTCAGGTTTGCTGGATCATCCGCACTATACGCGACCAGCGGAATTTCGTGGCATGAAGGTGCCGGATATTCTGCTCAGTGGGGACCATGCGAAAGTGGCCACATGGCGCGCGGAACAGGCGTTGGAGCGCACGCGGGTGAACCGGCCCGACCTGCTGAAGCGGGAATCATAGACTCATTCATCATTGCGCGTCCGCAAGCTGTCGCCATCCTCTGCGGATGCCCAAACATCCCCTGCGCGACTACTTGCAGCTCCACCTCGTCATCCTCGCGTGGGGCTTTACAGCGATCCTGGGCAAGCTCATCACCATGCCCACACTGGAAGTGGTGGCTTGGCGCACAGCGATGGCTTCGCTCGGTCTGGCCTTGGTTGCGAAGCTCGCCGGAGCTTCATTGCGCGTGCCTTCGCGACTCGGCTGGAGCTTCTTCGGCATCGGTGTTTTGGTGGGTCTTCATTGGTTCACCTTCTTCCTTTCGGCACGGCTCGCCACCGCTTCCGTGTGTCTGGCCGCATTACCCACGATCATGCTTTGGTGCTCACTCATTGAGCCGCTGGTCGATGGCACAAGGCGCTGGCGCATCACGGAAATGCTCGTCGGCGTCATCATGGTCGGTGCGGTGTGGATCATCTATCGCTTCGAGTTCACGCATTGGCTGGGCTTCACGGTGGGCCTCGTCTCCGCCTTTCTTGCGGCTGCGTTTGCGCTCATTAATAAGCACCTGACCAAACGCGAGCATCCCGCTGTGATCTCCTTCTGGCAGATGATCGGTGCCTTTGCCGTGAGCCTCGTGTTGCTACCGTTCTTCAGCGAAGCCAAGCCTATGCTGCCGAGCGCGGAGAACTTCCTCTGGCTCCTCGTCCTCTCCCAAGTCTGCACCGTCGGCGCTTACCTCGGTTACATGGACGTGCTGCGCCGCATGTCCGTCTTCACTATCAATGTCGTTTACAATCTCGAACCCGTTTATGGCATCGTCTTGGCCGCGCTGGTCTTCGGCGACAAGGAGCGCATGAGCGGCGGCTTTTATCTGGGAGCGGGCATCATCGTTGCGGCGGTGATTGCCTTGCCTGTCTTGAACCGAAAGGTGGCGGGTGCAGCTTCAGTGGCCGGATCGTAGCGCCTTACTTCTGTTCATTCGTGGCATTGAGCGTGAAGTAATAATCATACAACCAGTTTTCGACATTGACCCGCTCCTCCGGTTTGAGCGGGCGGTTGAAGATAAGCGTCTCTAGCACGTCTCCATTAAACTGATTGGAGCTAGGCGACTGGTCAGGGTCTGCGGCGGATTTCTTACGGACTTCACCGATCTGGAACGTGTCAGCGCGCGGGGCTTCTGTGGGAGCGGGGCTGGAACCGCTTTCCGCTGTCTGACCAGTGGCATCACGACTGTGAAGCTCAGCCGTGCCTGCTTTGGCATCCCAGATGAGGGAGATGATGCTTAACTGGCGCGGGTCTGTTTTGACGTTGAGTTTGACCGCGTCCTTCATGCCTACCAAAGCCTGATAGCCAGTGCTGGTGGCGCTCAGGCTAACGATGGTGGTGTTGACTTTGCGGTTGGCGAGCCTCAGGCTCCGAGTGCTCAGATTCTTCAGCGGACGAGAACGGAGGAACTGGAAGAGGGTGACGCCTTGAATAGGATTCTCAGTGTCAAAGGGGAATCCGGTGAGCGTTTCTGGGCCGGTGCCCTTCAGAGACTGCTCCCCCGTGAAGGTGATGACCGGATGCTCCCGCTGGGTGGTTGAAATTTTAACGATGTTCAGTTGAGGCACCGTCTCAGGCCGCTCGGGGATGCCGAGCAACGGGGAGTCCTTCCCCAAATTACCGTGG